>JAFPIE010000245.1 GCA_017388605.1 Acholeplasmatales bacterium
AATTGATCATTGCGGTAGTATTAAGCGCTCAAACTACAGACAAAAGGGTAAATAGTGTTACTAAGGATTTATTTTTAAAATATCCAAGCCCAAAGGATTTAGCTTATGCAGATTATTCTTTAGTTAAGGAGATTATATCTCCACTAGGGCTTTCTTCAACTAAAGCGAAAAACATAATTGCTTTGGCTCGTGAATTAGAAGAAAAATATAATGGTATTATACCAAGTGATTTTGATTCCTTAATCACTCTTCCTGGCGTTGGAAGAAAAACCGCTAATGTCGTATTAGCCTTAGGGTTTAATATACCTGCAATGCCTGTAGATACCCATCTATATCGTATGGCAGTAAGATTAGGCTATATAACAAAGGATATGGATGTAATTGATGCAGAAATAGCATATAAAAAATATATTCCAAAGGATGAATGGACACTTGCCCATCATTTATTCTTACTCTTTGGAAGATATTACTGTAAGGCACTTCATCCGTTATGTGATAATTGTAAATTAAAAAATTATTGTAAGTACAAAGGTTAGCTTTGTACTTTTATTATTTTGGAGGGAAAAAATGATGTATATAGGCTTTAGCCCTATGTATTCCTTTGAAGAAACCCTAAGGCTATATGAGGAATTAAAGAATAGTATGATTCCATGGACTTTTTTAAAGCTCCTAAATCAAAAGGGTATTTTAACGAAAAATGGGACGAGGAAGAAGATATATTTAGAGAAAGGAGAAAGAAAGTGCTTAAAGATTCAAAGAATGGTCTTTAATCATAAAATCTATTTTGATTTATTCCCCTTATCCTTAATACCAAATTCTATTTTTAAGGTAGAGGATTTAGAGGATAATCCCTTTGATGGTTTAAAAAGGCCTCCTAGGAATTCTTTTTTTAAATGGCTTAAAAGCCAAGACTTAGATAAGGATATTTTTCAAAAATTTATAACCATAGGCTCTAAAGGGAATATTACCTTTTATAAAAGTATAATGAAATATGCCCCATATACGACCAAAAAAGGAAAAAGAAGAGAAAAAACAAAGAAAAATATCTATTTAATCTACTATCATTTCATTTAAAAATTCATCAGCACATTTGTTGTTTTCACAAGAATGAATCTTTTATATAATTTTTTCGAAAAATGCGGTACTTTTTAGTGCTTTTTCTATAAAAAAATACCCTTTTTTCACGAATATTGAAAAATATTTTTTCAGTTTTCAATTGAACAAAAAAGACCTTATAATTGATATAGGGCCCATTTAGAAAGGATCATTTGAACATGAGTATGATTTTAGATGTTTTGTCACAAAGAAAGAATGATAACATCATTCATTTATCCAATCAAGAAATTATTGGAATTGAAATAAGAAGAAAGCGTCTTGAGCTTTCCTACACTCTTCAAGGGTTATGCTTCGATATATGCTCCCCTTCCTATTTATGTAAAATAGAAAGAAACCAGATTCAGGCAAACAATTACATTTTGCAAGAAATCTGTGAGCGTGTATCCATCTCTAGTGAGCAGCAACAGCTTTTGTTCCATTCCTATGAGGTATTGCTTGAATCCGTAGAAGCATTTGTAAAGGATGATATTGATGTACTTAATTCCTTTGTAATCAAGGGTAAAGGCTTTGAAAATTATAGATATAGAATCCTATTGTTCATGAAATACATCTATGATGGTGAGCTATATCTAGCAAAGGGAATCTATAATGAGCTTGTAAAGCTATTATCCTCTATGCAGGATATAGATATGCTAATATTCTCTATTTTTTCTGTTATTTTAGAATATAAGGAAAAGAATTATCAGGAGGCTTTAGATATACTAAACGAGATCCATGGAATACCTATGGATAGAAACCTATCCATCCTATATTCTAAGTATCTATACCTATCCTCAGCTATGATGCTAAAGGGAGATACAATGTTTTATTACTACGAGGTAGAAGAAAAATATAAGAATATGGGCTATTACACAAAGCTTGAGGAATTACATTATTCCTTAGGCATCTATGCGCTTAAAATAAAATCAAGCTATGTCTTTGATTATGCTATAAATCTTTTAAACAATCTAGAATATAAGAATTCCTTAAAATTCCTTCGTGCCTATTTAGAAAAGGATTTTGATACGATTCATCTATTCAAGGATAAGCCACTCAATTCCTTTTCCAAATATTTAGTTCAAATCCTAGAACAAAATAGTAGCGTAAATGAGGTAATTATGCACTTATCTAGTGCACAGGATGATTATGATTTTAGTGCAAATTTATTGAAATATTTAGCACTTACTGTAGAAGAAGAAAAAAGAAGCTTTATTCAAAGCACCCTACCCTATTATAAAAAGGTTAAGGATGCTTATGCTATACAGTATTTTATGAAGGAGCTATTGAGATTCAATCAAATAAAGCCTCACAATAAAGAAACGATAACCACCATTTATGAGCATTTTTTAAATAATGAAAAAAGGTAAATTCTTACTTTTTTTCCTTATGCTTATCGCATTTGCCTTTATCCCTTTTAAGGCTTCTGCAGCAAGCTGGAAATTCATGTGGAAAAATACAACGGTACATGTTCCCTTAGGTGCATCGATAGAGGACTATAAAAATGTTCCAAAAGCAAATTTATATAGAAATGAAATCTTATTGACAGATACTACCATAACCTATAATACAGAAGGGGATTGGATGTATTATTTTAAGGACATCAATACCCATAAAACAGGAAATTATCAGGTTTGGTATAAGGCCTATGATGCAAAATATTCTCCAGGTACCTGTACAGGCTATAAGGCTTTAATTACCTTTGTAGTTGAGGATAAGGAAGCACCAAAAATTACAATTGGGAATTCCTATTGCTATATCAAAAGAGGATCTAGTATTGATTTATCCTATAATTATTCTGTAAAAGATAACGATAAAATAGATAAGGTATCCCTAATGCATGAAATCAACACAAATAAGGTTGGCACCTACCCGGTTACGGTAGTTGCAATTGATGCAAGTGGGAATAAATCCTCTAAGGAATTTTATGCAGTGGTATACGAAAATGAAGCACCAGTGATTTCCTTTGATATGCCAAATGATATTTTAGAGATTCCATTAAATACGCCATGTGATATAAAATCACATTTTACAGCAACAGATACATTTGAAGGAGATATATCATCTAAAATAGAATATCCTGCTATTAAAAATGATGAAGTAGAGGAATATAGCTATACCGTAAGTGTGAAAAATGAAGCTAATTTATCGAGTCATTATACGATTACGATAAGAGTTTTAGATGATGTTGAGCCAAAATTAGAGCTTACAACCAAAAGCTTGTTATTCGATTATATGATCGATTTAAATAGCATTAATTTTATGGATTATATAAAGGACTTAAGTGACAATAAGGAAATTAATTATGATAATCTAAAGATTACAACCGATATGGAAAATAAGGTGGGAAGCTATACGATATGGTATAGCTACACCGATGATATTTATACTGTATCGGATTCGATTGCGGTATCCTTAATTTCTTATACAAAGCCAGAAATTATTGTAGAGGATATTTCTATTTTAGAAAATAGTGATGTAGATTTATCCTTATTTATTGAATGCTATGACGAATCGGATGAGAATATTTTAGATTCCTTAGAAATCTATGATCAAAATGTGGATTATGGAAACCCTGGCACCTATTATGCAGAGGCCTATTGTATCAATTCCTCTGGCTTAAGTACTACAAAAACATTTAAGGTAATTGTAAATAGTAATGGAATAGAAATTAATCCTATGCTTATAGGTATGATTATATCCTTAGCTATTTCGTTAGGCTTAATTGCATTCATTCTTATTTATATTATCCTTAAGAAAAGAAAGCATAAAATGGAATAGGCTTCAAAAGATTTTGGTAGAATTCTACCAAATCTTTTTTTAAAATTCTTTTAGATTTTTCTTCATTGCTATATAATGTAGGCAGGTGGTGCGCTATGAAAGGATTCTTATATGGTCAAACTGAATATAATCTGTTAAAGAATTCCACAAGGCTTACAGATTATGTGGCTAAGGGGCAGAATGAGCATTTTGATTTTCTTTCGATAACAGATTCTAATATGTATGCAGCCTTTAAGTTTTATAAGGCATGCAAGGATGCGAATATTAAGCCTATCTTAGGCTTAGAATATACCTTTAAAAATGAGGATAATTTAACATCCTGTGTTCTATTATATGCAAAGAATAACGAAGGATATAAAGAATTAGTTAAGATTTCCTCTTTAGTCAAAATAGAGGGTATAGATACCTTAGATTCTATAGTTCAATATAAAAATATCTATTTTGTGTTTCCTTTCTTGGATTCCTTCTTAGAAAGAGTATTTATAAAAAGGGATATGGATCCATCTTCCTTACATATTCTTTTAGAATATATCAATAAAATTAAAGAAATAAATGGATATATTGGTATATCCATGACAAATAAAATGGAAAGAATCCCTTTGGTTCGTGCATTTATAGAATATATAAAAACACTTCAGGTTTCTTATTTACCTATTCATCAAATGAAATATTTAGAGCCTATGGATTCTATGGTTTATGAATGCTTAGCAAAGATTGATGGAAAAGAGGATAAGGTATTAGAATATGATGATTATTCCTTTTTGGTAAATCCATCTACCTCAAGAGAATTAGATGCATTTGTTTCCTCCATAAATCTTAATTTATTTGAGAACAAGGCATTGCTTCCTCATTATCCAAATACAAAGGGAAAAAGTGCCCAGGAATATTTGTATTATTTATGCCATAAGGGCTTAGAAAAAAGAGGCTTTTATAGAGAGCCTTATATCGAAAGATTGAATTATGAATTATCTATTATTCATAAAATGGGCTTTGATGATTATTTTTTAATCGTATGGGATTTTATTTGTTATTCTAAGAAAAACCATATATTGGTTGGCCCAGGTAGAGGTAGTGCTGTAGGCTCTTTAGTTGCATATACCCTAGGTATTACAGAAATTAATCCATTAGAATATGGCTTATTATTTGAAAGATTCTTAAACCCAGGACGTATTACAATGCCCGATATCGATTGCGATTTCCCAGATAAGGATAGAGATAAGGTTATCGATTATGTAAGTGATTTGTATGGAAAGAAGCATGTATGTACGATTACAACCTTTGGTACCTTCCAGGTGAAATCCTCTATTAATGAATTATCTAAGATTTTTGGAATTAATTTAGATCGTGCAAAAAAGATTTTAGATATGATATCTGAAAGAGGCTATGATGAATTATTAAAGCTTTATAAGGATGATGAGCTATATAATTTTTTATATTGCGCTAAGGGGATAGAAGGACTTCCTAAGCATATATCTACCCATGCATCGGGTATTATTTTATCGGAAGAGGAATTAGACGATATCATCCCATTATCCTTTGGGGCATCCAATATTTACCAAAGCCAATTTGAGGCAGTCGATTTAGAAGCGCTTGGCTTATTAAAAATGGATTTCCTTGTTTTAAGTAATTTAACCTTAATCGATGGGATGATTCATGATATTCCAAATTATTCCATTGAGCAATTCAGAAAAATGCCATTAGATGATAAGCTTGTATATAAGCTATTCCAATCAGGAGATACCTTAGGTATTTTCCAAATGGAAAAGCCAGCCTTCCAAAAGGCATTAAGGGAATGTATGCCTACGGAATTTAATGATTTAGTTGCGATGAACGCATTATTTAGACCAGGCCCAATTAAATCCTTACCAGATTATATAAAAAGAAAGCATGGCGAAAAATTTGAATATATCCATAAGGATTTAGCCCCAATATTAAAGGAAACCTATGGTGTTATTGTATACCAAGAGCAAATTATGCAGATTGCGCAAAAATTTGCAGGGTATTCTTTGGGGGAGGCAGATATATTAAGGCGTGCCGTATCGAAGAAGAAGGCGGATGTTCTATTAGAAATGAGAATGGATTTTGTTAAAAAATCTATTGGCCGTGGATATTCAAAGGAAATTGCAGAAAGAATATATGAATTAATTGAGCTATTTGCAAATTATGGATTTAATAAATCACACTCGGTTGCCTATGCTCTATTTGCCTATAAAATGGCTTATTTAAAGGTTCATCATTTTAATGCCTTTATGGCAAATATTATGAATCATGCAATATCGAATAAGGAAGCCTTAATTAAATATATTGCCTACTCTAAGCAAAGAGGGCTTTTAGTGCAAAAGCCAAACATTAATGTATCTAAGGGTGAATTTGTATTCTTAGATAATTGGCTATATTTACCAATTAAGGTCATTAAGGGTATTGGTGAGGATACAGTATTAAAAATCGTAGAGGAAAGAAAT
>JAFPIE010000246.1 GCA_017388605.1 Acholeplasmatales bacterium
AATAACAGGAATGATATATTTTGGCTCTAAAATATTGATCATTTCCTTTATTTCCTCTCTATTGGCATTGATTTGAGGTAATAAGGTTGAATTAAATTCTAATACCCTAGATGTAATATGATAAATGATATCTAAGGTCTTGGATGCCATCTTTTCAGTGCCTAGGGTAGGTGGTGTTAAAACAATGACTGTATCATTTTTAGTTAAATGGATTAAACGATCGACACCCTTTGCCATTCTTTGAAGCATAAAGAATGGTTCATGACGATTACCTGTAACTAGGATAACTAAATTCTTATCCTCGTTGGTAATTCCATTCTTCTCATCGATGAATTTTAAATTAGCAAAATTCTCCTCTGGGATATTTAAATATCCCAAATTGATAGCCTGTGCTACCATTTTTTGTGTTTTTCTTCCGATGACTGCAATCTTTCTACCATAGCCTATTGCAATATCGCAAATTTGCTGAATTCTTAAAATATCACTTGAAAATAAAGAGAATATTAAACGATCATTGCTTTGATTGAATACATTCTTTATTCTTGTTTTAAACTCTAAAATTGTACCTCTCGATTGCTCATTATTCGCGCCTAAGGATTCTGTTAATAAAGCTAGTACTCCTTCTTTTGCAAATACAGCTAAAGATCTAAACATATGTGCATAGTCAATATGCGAATTTTGGTCAAAATTGTAATTACTTGTGTAAATGATATATCCATCATCACTCTTAAGCGCAATACCATAGCTTTCAGGTAAATTGTGGCTTACCTCAAAGAAACGGATTGTAACATCCTGGAACTTAAGTGCAGTTTTCGAAGTTACTACCTCCAAAGAGGCTTTAGAATAATCGACATTTTGGTCATCCTTTAAAATATCACCTAAAACTGCCATCGTGTATTTAGAGCCATAGATTCTTAAATCCGGCTTTTCCTTTAATAAATGGATTACTCCGCCAATGTGGTCCATATGGGCATGGGATAGGAATAATCCTTGAATTCTATCCTTATTTTCTGATAAATAGGTTAAATCGTTAACAATAATATCTACGCCATAGGAATCTTGATTTGGATATTTCATACCACAATCCATAACAAAAATCATGTTGTTAACTTCAATGACATATAAATTTTTGCCATCCTCTTGAACTCCACCAAGAGCAATAAAATTAATCTTACTCATAATAAAAAATACTGCCTTTGTTTGTTAATTTGGCTCCTCCATTCTTCATTTTTAAGAATCGTATCTTATTAGTTTTATTATACATCGTTTTTTTGGATTAAACAATAGCATTATTCGAAAACAAAAGGCACCGAAGTGCCCTTCATCGTGTCTCGTTTAAGATTACTTAGCGAAGTGGTCAACGCCAATTTCAACAACTAAGCCCTTAGTAGCTGTGAATGTATGGTTTTCTAGATCTTCGTTCCAGATTCCCTTCTCAACAGCTTCCCAATCCTTAGCAGCTAAAACCTTGAACTCAACAACAGCATTTGCATCGAACTTCTTAGAAACTTCGAACTTGCCATCAACAGCCTTTAAAGCTACGGCGTTCTTAGCATCCCAAGCTCCAAGGTTTTCAGTATTACCTACTACATAAACCTTATCAGCATTTGCATTTACTGTAATCTTTACTGTTACCTGTGCGGCAGCAGCAGTTGTTTTCTTTGCAGCCATTTTCAATCCCTCCTACTATCTCAAGTATATAACACTCTTTTTCTCATTTAAATATGGTAAACGTTTCCTATATTTCGATTGAAACGTTTACAACACTGTTTTTTCACAAATATTGCCACTTTTTACCCATTACTTTTTGTGATACAATGGATTTGGTGATAAAAATGGCATTAAATTTTCCAAATAAAAAGGCAAGAATTACAACTTCTACCGAAAGACAAATCAAACAAAAGTCCTCTACTAAAACTACCAATATGGCAAAAGCCAATTTAGGTATGGATTTAGAGGAATTAATTAATGAATCTAATGAATATTATTTAAATAATGATTTTGCAGTAATTCATAAGAAGCCTACTCCCGTTCAAATTGTTAAGGTGGAATACCCTATGAGAAGTAAGGCAGTCATTACAGAGGCTTATTATAAAACACCATCCACTACCGATTATAATGGTATATATAAGGGTAGATATATTGATTTTGAAGCAAAGGAAAATCATAATAAAACCTCCTTCCCTCTAGCAAATATTCACCCACACCAAATCGAGCATTTAGAAAGAATCATCAAGCATGGTGGAATTGGCTTTTTAATTGTTTATTGGAGCATCTATAATGAATATTATCTACTTCCCTTTCCGGTTTGTAAGGAATATTGGGATAATTCCTTAAAGGATGGTAGAAAATCCATTCCCTATGAAGTATTTAAGGAAAGAGCCTATTTAATTAAGGAAGGCTATTTACCTAGATTAAATTTTCTAAAGACAGTTGATGAAGTATTCTTAAAATAGGATACTTCTTTTTTATGTAAAAAGAGAGACTTTAAAAGTCTCCCTCTAAAATAATTTCATAGGCTCTTTTTAAAATAGGCATTTCTCTATTATAGACTAATCTTCCTATTTTTGTTTTTCTTCCATTCTCATATTCCTTAACTGCATCTTCATATTTAAAGCATACTCTAGATAGATGATATTTATTCCTTTCATCCTCTGTTAAATGATTATTCCCAAATTTCGTTATTTTACATAGGAAATAATGATTTATATTATGTCTATGAATCTGATTATAATAATCGGATACAACACCTATCTTAGCCAATATATCCACAGATACTCCCATCTCTTCTTCTAATTCTCTTTGGATAGCAGTATCTATAGATTCCATATCCTCTACTCCACCACCAGAGGTTTCGATATAGAATGCTTTACCAAAATCATCATCTCTATTCACTCTTACAAAATAGAAATTCTTTTCATCATCTATAACAATAGCTCTCGCGATGGTTCTATCATGATCAATTATTGTCAAAGGCCATTCTTCATCTTTTAAGCTCAAAAATAATTCTTCCATATTAACCTCTTAAGGATTTTAAGTATTCTTTATGGGAATCCGATACACGATAGCTTTCTAAAGCCTTTTGAATGGCCTTCTTGAAAACAAACGAATCTAATAAATGATTTTCAAAATAAGGAAT
>JAFPIE010000247.1 GCA_017388605.1 Acholeplasmatales bacterium
CTGTCGATGAGGAATTATATGGAGATCCTACTGAAATTGCATTAGTTGTATTCGCAAATGATTTTAATTTACATAAGAAAAATCTTGAAGAATCCTACCCAAGAGTAGAGGAATTACCATTTGATTCTGTAAGAAAGCTTATGTCTACAAGACATGAGCACGAAGGTAAATCTATTGTATTTACTAAGGGTGCATTAGATTCTATTACAAAAAGAGCCACTAAGATTTTAGATAATGGCAAGGAAAGAGAAATTACAGATAGCGATATAAAAGCTATCTACGAAAAGAATCAATATTTTGCAGATAAGGCCTTAAGAGTATTAGCCTTAGCTTATCGCTATAAGGATGATATTGAAGAGGCAGATTTATGCTATGTTGGTATGGTTGCGATGATCGACCCAGCTAGACCTGAGGCAAAGGATGCAGTAGCGAAATTCAAAACTGCAGGTATTACTACAGTAATGATTACAGGTGACCACAAGGATACTGCCTTCGCAATCGCAAAGGAATTAGGTATTGCTGATGACATCAGCCAGTGTCATACAGGCGAGGATGTCGATAATATGAGCGAAGAGGAGCTAAGAGAATGCGTTAAAACTGCAAGAGTATTCGCTAGAGTTTCTCCAGAGAATAAGGTTTCTATCGTAAAGGCCTTCAAGGCCAATGGTCATATTGCTGCAATGACAGGTGATGGTGTTAACGATGCTCCATCATTAAAGGCTGCTGATATTGGTATTGCTATGGGTATTACCGGTACAGATGTAGCTAAGGGTGCTGCAGATATGGTATTAACTGATGATAATTTCGCATCTATTGAAAAGGCTGTAGAAGAGGGTAGATGTATCTATTCGAATATTCGTAAGACGGTATTATTCCTATTATCCTCTAATATTGCAGAAGTAATCCTTATGCTTGTATTAATCATGATTGGTATGCCTGCACCACTAATTGCAATTCACCTACTTTGGGTAAATCTAGTTACAGACTCACTTCCTGCCGTTGCATTAGGTATGCAGCCTAAGGAGAAGGGCTTAATGAATGAGAAGCCAAGAGATCCACACGAGGGTATATTTGCGAATGGTGGTATGTTAATTACGCTTCTATATGGTGCTATCCTATCCATCTCTGTAATCTTAGCTTACTTTGTTCCTGCATGGATGCATATGGATGAGGTAAATGCTTTAGGTGGAATTAAGCAATTCTACGAAGGAAATCCAGGCATCCTAGGCCAGGCAAGAACTATGGCCTTCGTTACCCTAGCCTTCTCTGAGCTTATGCATATGATTGGTATGAGTGATGTTAAGCATTCCTTCATTCATATTTTCAAGGATAAGAACTGGATGATGGCTTTAGCCTTCGCTTTAGGTATTGTATTACAGATTATTGTTGTAATGGTACCTGGTATTAGCTCTATATTCAAGACAAGCTGGCTATCTGGTATGGAATGGTTAATTACGATTGGATTATGCTTAATCCCAATTGTAATCCATGAATTCTTAGTTTTAGTTTGGCACAAGAATACAAGAAATAAGTAAAAGTTTGGCGTCCTAGAATGGACGCCTTTTCATTTTTTTAGCAAAAATCCCTATATTTTTAAAATAAAACAAAAGAAATCTATTACTTTTCTTTATATTTTTGAATAATATTGTTATAATTGTTCTATAAGTGTGGTGATAAATTGAATACCTTTTATTTAGAAAATGAATCTATGATTAGAAAATCATCCTTTATTTCATGTATTATCTTTTTCATAGCACATGTGTGTTACTTGATTTTCTTTTTAATCATACAGTTAGATTTATTAATATATGTGAATATCTTTAGTGCTTGTCTTTATGCTTTATGCTTGTTACTTTTAAAATATAGACAATATACTGTTTATGCGATTACTGCAGCTATTGAAATTGCAATATTTATGGCCTTGGGAAGTATTGTTTTAGGACCTGCCGCAGGATTTCATTTCTGTCTTATTGGATTAACCGTTTTAGTTTTCTTTGCTGGATATTTCTCTAAGGCCGCAAGAAATAGAATAAAGCCTGTTTATTTTTCCTTATTTTATATGGTTTTATTCGCCTTCCAATATTATTGGTCCTTAACACATGAACCATTAAGACAGGTTCATGAAGCCGTGAATATTGTTTTATATGTAGTACATATTTTTGTCGTATTTGCGTTTTGTATTGCCTTCCTTGCCATTCTTACAACCTATACGGTTAAGCTTGAAAAGAATATTCAAAAGGAATCAGAAACAGATAAGCTTACTGGGGTTGCGAATCGAAATGGCTTAGCTAAGTATTTAGAGAAAATAGGAGATCAAAAGAACAATTATATTCTTGCTATATTCGATGTAGATGATTTTAGAGAATTCAATGAAGAGCATGGACACCTATGTGGAGATTATGTATTAAAGGAAATCGCAAAAATAGCTAAAGAGAACTCAAGCGATGATTTTGTATCTCGCTGGGGCGGAGAGGAATTTGTAATTATATCTAAAAGAGAAGAGGATAATGTAAAAACATACGATAAGCTAGATCAAATTAGATATAAAATAGAAAATTATGAATTTGATTACAACAATAAAAAATTAAAGGCTACCATTACCATTGGTGCTGCAGCTTATCAACCTAATATTTCCCTAGATGAATGGATAAAGCTTGCCGATGTTGAGCTTTATACGGGAAAGCATAGCGGAAAAAATATATTTATCCATAAGTGAAAAATTGCCATTTTGGCAGTTTTTTATTTTTGATTGAATTTTGAGATTTTGTGATATAATATCCGCGTAATTAATATATATAAAGGAGAGGGGGAGAATTTATATGTATGATGAAAGAATAAAGAAGTATTTATATAGCGAGGAATATGATTTATTAATTCAAGAGGTAGATAAAAAAATAGTGGAAAATAGCTTTGAAGCTAGCTTCTATTATTATAGATTTCTTGCCAAGAATAAGGATTATTCCCATATGGATTTTAATAATTTAATCGATAAAGATGATTATAATAGAGCTATGGAATTAGATTTCATGCATACCTTTGATACAGAA
>JAFPIE010000248.1 GCA_017388605.1 Acholeplasmatales bacterium
ACTAAATAATTGGGATTATATTTTTTTAAATAATCTAAAATTCTACTTAATACATTCGAATTTATATATTCGTCATCTGCATCCATAAACATTATGAATGGCTCATCCGTAGAATCGATTCCCCTTTGTCTTGTAAGACCTGGTCCTAAATTCTTATCATTCCTTAAATAGATAATATTTAATTTTTCATAATTCATTAAAAATTCATTGGATAAAATACAAGTTGATGCATCATTTATAATCGTAACCTGAATATCGTTAAAATCGATATTCTTTTGATTCATAATAGAATCTAATAAATTTTTAATTGTATGTTCATCCTCCATATATTGTGGAATGATAATATCTAGCATAAATATCTCCCATTCTAAATCTTAATAAAGCCTTTATCTATACAATATTCTATAGAGGCTACTGCTTTATTATAATCTGATATTTCAATTAAAACTGTGGTTTTATCATCTAATTGGCTTATATATTCAAATACCTTTTTAAAATCAATAGAGCCCTTACCAATCTCATCATGAGAATCTATAGTACCATCATTATCATTGATATGAATATGCTTAATATAAGGCTTAAGAATAGAAAACCAAATATCTAAGCTTGTATTTGAAATATTTGCGTGTGCAAAATCAAGGCAAACACCAATTCTATCATGATTCATTTCTTTTACTAAATCTCTTAGTAAATAAGGGTCTAAATCAAACATATTCTCAATATAGATTTCTAAATTAGGGAATTCCTCTATTAAGGATAAATAAGCCTTCTTATTATATTCAATCCATCTTCTTCTATATTTTAAATCCTTCATCCAGGTAATATAGTTCGTATGGAAGATTACTCCCTTACAGTTGAGCCGACTCGCAATCTCTAGCGATTTTTTAACTCTATCATAGGAGATTTCTTGAATCCTTTGATCGATAGAATCTAATACAATATCAAAGAATGCGCCATGAAGAGTATCCATAGTACGATTACATTTTTTATATTCATCTATGATACTAGATATCTTATTCTCATCATCTAAGGTATCTGGAATAAAAAATTCATTATATTCAAATCCTAAATGGTATTTTTTAGATAATTCTATATATTTTTCCTTTTCCTTAAGATTTGGAATAACAAAATATCGCATAGAAACTCACCTCAACTAATATACTAATTATATAATTATAATTAGATTTTTTCAAATACATTTATGATAATATATGGCTTTTTCTATAATTTACAAAAGGAAATAGATTATGGTAAAATAGTAGATAAACGAAGAAAGGCATTAATTGGTATGGAAAAATTCAAAATGATTTGGAAAAAATTTCATATTACCGCTTTATTCATCGTAATTTCCGTTTATCTTCTACTGGTTACCCTATTATATTTTGTACTGAAGTGGAATGATGTTGTAGGTGCAAATGGAAAGCCCTATACATTCTTAGATGTATTAATATTTAATGTTGTAACCCTAGCAGGAAATGATTATGAATTCGTAGACAATAATCAAACAAGGCTATTAGGTATTATCTTCTTAGCCTTTGGTACGATTGCTATATCTATGTTTACTGGTTATATTTCCTCTGCGTTTGTAGAAAAAAGATTAAATCAAGAAAGGTCGATAAAGAAAATGCAGCAAATGAAAAACCATATTCTTATACTAGGATATAAAAATGATTTAAAGGCATTAATCCTAGATATTATAAGAAAAAATGATAAATTAAAAATGGAGGATATCATTTTAATTAATAATCTAGAGCAGGAAAAGCTAGATTTAATTAAAGAGGATAAGGACTTCAAGAATCTAAATATATTAAAGGGTGATTATACGATTGAGCAAACCTTATTAAATGCGAATGTTAAGGAAGCATCCAAGGTTTTAATCATCGGTGAAAATATCGAAAGCCTAGATGATGAATTAATTGATTCTAGAATCTTTGTTACGGCATTAATGGTAAGAAATTTAAATTCAAAATGCCATATATGCTGTGAGGTAAGAACGAAAAGATATAGAGATTACCTTTTACAGCAAAATTGTGCTGAGGTTGTTTATTCAGAGGAATATACAAGATATATACTATCTACCTCTACGAACTATAGTGGTATGTCCAAGGTTATGTCTTCCTTCTTAGATAATGGAGATGGAACAAGTGTTCAAATCATTAAAATTGAAGATCAATGGGTTGGAAAGAAATATAAGGAATTATTTGATTATTATAAAAATGAAAAGAAATATTTATTAATTGGTGTCTTAGAAAACATGGGTGTAGAAAAGGAGCTTAAGCATCAGATTTTATCCGATGCACAAAAATCTACAAACTATGGTGAAATCATTCAAAAGATGAAAAACATTAAAAATATTGAGATGAATAATCCAAAATTAAATCCACAGGATGATTTCATATTAGATAAGAATATGGGAGCAATCATTTTAGGGGAGGAGAAATAATGGATATTATAGAAAAGAAAAGTATATTAAAAAAATTTCCTCTTCTATCTACCATAGATGATAAGGATTTAGAGGCACTAGCCTCTATGGTTTTAGAAGAGGAATTTAATGAAGGGGATGTCATCATTAAGGAAAATGATATCGATACGACTATGTATTTATTGATAGAGGGTACTGTTGATGTCATTAAAACAACCATCTACAATGAAGAATTTGTTTGTGCAACCCTAAAGGATGAAATGCATATCATATTCGGTGAAATGGCCTTAATTGATAAGGATAAAAGATCCGCAACTGTGATAGCGAAAACAAATTGTAAAACCTTCTCTCTATCGAGTGATGACTTCAATACCTTCTGCGAGGAATACCCTAAGGGTGCAGTTAAGCTTTTAAAGCTAATGAATAAAAATATCATTCGGAATTTAAGAAGCGAAAATGAAAATTTAAAGCTTATTTATCAGGCTTTAATTGAAGAAATTGAATTCAATTAAAAAAATCATCCGCAGATGATTTTTTTATTTTTATAATAATGTAATTCCGTTTTCCTCTAATACCTTTAGATCATTATCGTCCCATACACTAGATTGAACCTCACCAATATGAGCCTTTCTTAGCATGAACATACATAATCTAGATTGACCGATACCACCACCAATAGTAAGTGGTAATCTCTTATTTAGGATATCCTGTACATATGGGTTTTCCATCTTGAATTCCTCACCCTTAGCCTTAAGCTGGCTTACAATAGATTTTTCATCTACACGAATACCCATAGAAGAAATTTCAAAGGCGATATCAAGTACATCATAATAAAGTAGGATATCTCCATTTAGGCTCCAATCATCATAATCGGCAGCTCTACCATCGTGAGGCTCTCCATTCGATAATTTTCCACCAATACCAAGTAAGAAGACTGCCTTCTTCTCTTTACAAATTAGATATTCTCTTTCCTGTGGTGTTTTATCAGGGTATCTTTGTAATAATTCCTCTGAGGTAATGAAATAAATATCCTGTGGTAATTCATTATATAAATGAGGGTGTACCATAGATACCTTATGCTCAAGCTCTAAAATAACAGAATAAATATCCTTAACCGTCTTTCTTAGGAAGACCTCATTTCTATCGTCTCTATCAATAATCTTTTCCCAGTCCCACTGGTCAACATAAGCACTATGTAGGGTATCTAAATCCTCATCTCTTCTTATCGCATTCATATCCGTATATAATCCTGTATGAGGGATAAATTGATAGCGTGCAAGCGCATGACGCTTCCATTTTGCTAAAGATTGTACAATTTCAACTTCGGATTCAATATTCTTAATATCAAAATTTACTCTTCTTTCGTATCCATTTAAATTATCATTTAAGCCTGTTTTAGGAAATACGAATAAAGGAGCTGAAACTCTTGTTAAATTTAATTTATCTGCAAGTAATCTTTCAAATGTATCCTTTACAAATTTAATGGCAATTTCTGTATCTAATAATCCTAATTCTGATTTATAATCCTTTGGTATAATTAATCTTTTCATAAGGATCCCTCCAAAAAATAATTTACGACTATTTTATCACAAAATAATTGTGATGAAAAGAATATTATTAAATTAAATGAAGAAAAATCAATATTTTTTTGAATAAAAAACAAAAAATGGAATATTTTTTGAACGAATTAAGAAAAGAGGGTATTCCTTACCCTCTTATATATGGATTATATAATTTTTCATTCTTTATAGTTGTTTTAGGACCATGTCCTGGGTATACAATATAATCCTCCGGATAATAGTTTATAATTCGATTTAAGGATTTTAAAATATCTGTATAGGAGCCTGTTGGAAAATCTGTTCTACCACAAGATCCCATAAATAGGGTATCTCCACTAAATACATAATTTAAAAAGCTAATACATATAGAGCCCTTTGTATGCCCCTTTGTATGTAATATTTTAAATTTATAGCCAATAAGATCTATTTCATCTAAATCATTTAATAAATGAACATTTAAATCTCCTATAGAATATGGGCATACTCTTCCAAACATATCATATAAGGATGCCAGACTATCATATAAGGAATCACTATCTAGCTTATGAATATAAATAGGTAAATCTAGGAAATATTCGATTCCATCGATATGATCAATATGGGCATGAGTAATAAATATAGCCTTTGGAATATAATTTTCCTTAATATATTTAGCTGCATCCTTATATCCTAAGCCTGGGTCTATAAGTACACATTCCTTTTTCTCATTCGATATAATATAGCTATTGGTATCTAGTTGCCCTGTTGTTATACATTCGATCATAGTCTCACGTATAATCAATTTAGATAGGTTTGATATCTTATTGATTACTTTTCCTTTCTACCTAACTTAATAGGTTATTTCATCTAATAATAGATGTTATAATAAAATTGCACTGTGGATCCTTTTCTGTTTTCTTAAGGCAGTTATCCTGACCTTTTTGAGGTGATTATTACCACAGTCTTTTTTCTAATTTTGATTCGGTTAATTAAGGCTTAAATGACCTTTCATGAAGAACGTGAATAAATGATTAGAGAGCTTACTGTGGATGACCAAGTGCACAAATATTTATTTTTGGAGGTGTCATACTATGACATATTATGTTGGCATAGATATTGCCAAGTATAAACACGACTGCTTCATTGCCGATGATTCAGGTTGTGTTATAAGAGATTCATTCTCT
>JAFPIE010000249.1 GCA_017388605.1 Acholeplasmatales bacterium
AATCCTGAGCCAGGATCAAACTCTCCAAAAATTTATTTTGGTTTGTTTTAATCTTTTTTGCTCATTCTTCTTTAAAATAAAAGAATTGCTTGTTCGTTTATTCTACACGTTTTAGTTCGTCATATATAGTTTTCAAAGACCCAATCATGGTGGTCAGGGCTGGTTTCGAACCAGCGAACCCTAAGGAGCAGATTTACAGTCTGCCGCGTTTAGCCTCTTCGCTACCTGACCATGTATATCAAACTGCGAAATGTCGCAGTGCCTTTTTATTGTAGCATAGTGATTTTTCATTGTCAACAACAATTTTATAAAATTTTCATTTATTTTTTCATATTAAAAAATGCCCTCAAATAGGGCACTTTGTTATTTTTTTATTCTCTTATCTAATTCATAGCTCGCAAGCATAATTATACGCCCACATCCCTGGCATTCTAGCTTGATATCAGCACCAAGACGAACGATTTTCCATTCATTAGAACCACACACATGTGGCTTTTTTGTTTTTACAATTTGATCTAATTCATACATTATAATGGTCTCTCCTTTATCTTTGCAAAGGCTCTTGGGTATTTCTTTGGAGTTTCCTTTATCTTTTTTATTATTATAATATCACGCGCGCCCGCGTTATCAGGTAATTCCAATGAAATTACCTTCTCTACATGCCCGCCTAATATTTCAATTCCCTTAGTGGCTTCTTTGATCTCCTCATTTCCGCCTTGACCCTTCATAGCTATAAAATAGCCACCTACCTTAGTTAATGGTAGACATAATTCAGATAATATATTTAATCTAGCGACAGCTCTTGCGGTTGTAACATCAAAAAATTCTCTTTTCGTCTTGGCAAAATCCTCAGCTCTTTCGTGTAGAGCAATAACATTCTTTAAGCCAAGCTCTAAAATCAAATCATTTAAGAATTTAATTCTCTTATTTAATGCATCAATGATGGTAACCTTAGCATTATCCGATATGATGGATAATGGAATAGATGGGAATCCTGCCCCACTTCCTACATCACATAGGGTAAATTCCTTATTTAAGTCTAATGCCTTTACAATCATTAAGGAATCTAAAAAATGCTTGTTATACACCTCTTGCTCCTCTGTTATTGCCGTTAGGTTCATCACTTCATTTACTGCAATTAGTCTCTTGTAATATAGATCAAACCTAGAAGAGGCTTCATCACTCAATTCAATATTTAGTTTTAAAAGCTCCTCTTTAAAGTTCATCTACATTCTCCTTAATTTTTCAACATAAACAAATAAAACAGAAATATCTGCTGGGTTAACACCAGAAATACGAGAAGCCTGACCCATAGTAAGTGGTCTTACCTTCTTTAGCTTCTCCCTTGCCTCAAGGGCAATATTATCTACTAAATCATAATTTATATCGGATGGAATCGTCATAGCCTCATAGCTTTTCATTCTTGCAGCCATCTCATATGCCTTACGAATGTATCCATCATATTTAAAGCTAATCTCTACTTGCTCAAGTACCTCATCTATAGAATCATAATCGATATTTAAAGTGATACCTTCCTTATCAAGCATTTCTAAAATATGCTTATAGGTAACCTCAGGTCTTTTCAAAATTGAAGCTAAGGCTGTACTTTCCGTTAGAGGCATTGAACCTACAGATTCCAAAATTGGATCTGCAATTTGCTGCTTAATCTTATGGGATAAAAAGAATTGCTTTGTATCCTCTATAGCTTTCACCTTACGTAAAAATCTTTCATGCTGTGCTTCACTTATTAAACCAACCTGATAACCCTTTTCACGTAATCTTAAATCCGCATTATCATGTCTTAATAATAAACGGAATTCACTTCTTGAGGTTAATAATCGATATGGCTCCTTTGTGCCCTTAGTTACTAAATCATCAATCATAAGACCAATATAGGCCTCATCTCTACCTAGGATTAATGGATCTTTACCTTGTACCTTTAATCCTGCATTAATACCAGCCATTAAGCCCTGCCCTGCAGCCTCCTCGTAGCCAGATGTACCATTAATTTGGCCTGCAGTAAACAAATTCTTTACAAGCTTTGTTTCAAGGCTTGGCCAAAGCTCAAGTGGATCAATCGCATCATATTCAATGGCATATGCATATCTTATGACCTCGCAATCCTTTAAGCCAGGCAATAATCTTATCATTTTATCCTGTACCTCAACTGGCATTGAGGTAGAAAAGCCTTGAATATATTCCTGATCTATTTCTAAGGATTCAGGCTCATAAAAGATTTGATGTCTTTCCTTATCAGAAAATCTTACGACCTTATCCTCAATGGATGGACAATATCTAGGTCCAATACCCTCAACTACTCCACCATACATTGCAGATTTATCTAAATTAGCACGAATTAAATCGTGTATTTCTTGATTTGTATAGGCTAAATAGCATGGTGCCTTTACACCCGTTAAGGATTCATAGCCCTTATCGTGGCTATAATGCCAAGTAATTTCATCACCATTTTCTACACTTACCTTAGAAAAATCAATCGTAGATGCCTTAATTCTTGCAGGAGTACCTGTCTTTAATCTTTGAATGGTAAAGCCCATTCTTCTTAAAGCATTAGAAATACCCTTAGAGGTTTTTTGACCATCTGGGCCTTCCTTGCTTGTCCAGTGTCCTCTTAAAATTCTTGAATCAAGGTATGTGCCTGTAGTTAAAATAACAGCCTTCGAATATATACTTTCCCCATTCTCTAGGGTAATACCCTTAACGCTACCATCCTCTACTAAAACATCCTCAACAATACCTTCTACTAAATCCAAATTCTTTACTGTTTTTAAATGCTTAAGCATCTCTCTTGCATAAAGCAATTTATCACATTGGAATCTTAAAGCCCATACGGCAGGTCCCTTACTACGATTTAGCATCTTCGTTTGAATTTGGCATAAATCTGCGTTCTTACCCATATAGCCACCTAAGGCATCAATTTCACGAACAACTACACCCTTTGCAGGGCCACCAATCGATGGATTACATGGCATAGATGCTGTCATATTCAAATTTCCTGTAGCGAGTAAGGTCTTAAGACCCATATTAGCAGCTGCCATTGCAGCCTCACAGCCTGCATGACCTGCCCCTACAACAATAACATCATACATAATTTACACCAACTCCTAAATAAGTTCCTATTTATAATACCACTTTTCAATTTTATAAACAATAAAAGATTTCAGATTGCATCCTTAAGTCTTAATTGAGTAATGGATGCAAAGGGAATAGAACCATGAATCATCAAAAATAGTTTGTGATTGACCGCGTCTATCTTGCATACGACATCACATATCTCTTTTATTTTTCCTTTATAATAATAGGATATATAAATGGCTTCCTTTCTTAAGTAGGATTTATAAATTAAAATATCCATTTCATTTCTTTCCTCTTCACTGATATATGGGAATTTTTCTTTCGTTGTAAATTCATCTATGGAAACAATTGCCTCCTTTAAGCCCTTTAGGGCATCAAAGGCTAAATATCTCGATGCTTTTTTATTCTCCATTATGTCCTCCAATACAAGCATTTCTATAAATTAAGGTGGATTTTTCATATAATGCAGTCGCAGGAATTAGACTATTTTTACCATATTGCTCATGAATGCTATCAATGACCTTAGATAAGGAAATATATCTTTTATCATCACTATAAAATAAGGATAATTGCCTTGCTTCTATTCTTTTTATTCCAAAGAAGGAAATACCAATAGATCGAATTGAGCCTTCCTCTACATAATTCATATAGGCAGAATAGAGTATTTTTTTGATTTCGATAAAGCTTCTAAGCCTTATAGGAAATGTAATATTTTTAGATATAGCCTCTTTATTTGTATGATGATTATATCCAACAAAAAAGGATAACCCCTTCGCATCAACATCCATAGCACACATCTTTATAGTAATTAAATACATCATTTCCATTAGAGGAATCCACGCCTCGCTCTTAGAATAATCGATAAATAGAATTTGACTCCTAGAAATACTCTTATTTTCTGGTATATATTCTAATACCATATCTAGCTCTACGTTTTCTTTACCCAAGGAATGAAGATACATCTCCTCACCCAAAACACCAAATTCCTTTTTCAGCAAGGAAAGTGGTGCATTTGCAATGTCTCTCATAGTATAAATACCAAGCCTTGCCAAGTGGCTTTTCGTACCTCCTGCAATCATCCAAAAATCAGTAATAGGCTTATGATCCCAAAGCTTAGCCCTAAAGCCTTCCTCAGACAAATAATAATATCCATTGTTCTTTTTCGCCATTATATCTAAGGATATTTTAGCTAAATACATATTATCTCCAGCACCACAAGTAGAATATAGACCAAGCTCTCCTTTGATTTTAGCCATTATTCTTAAGGCTAATGCCTTAGGTGTTTCATAAATAGACATATAGGAATCTACCTTCAAGAAGGATTCATCAATGCTATAAACTAATATATCCTCCTCCGATACAAATTGTAAAAAGATTTGATGAATTCTTTTGGCATAATAAATATAATATTTCATTCTAGGCCTTGCCCGAATAAAAAATATATCCTTTGGAATATCATATAGCCTACACCTAGATGGAACACCATACGCCTTTAGTGCGGGAGTTGCAGCCATAACTAAAGCGCCATCCCCTCTTCTATCATCTACTACAGCTAATGGAATGTTCATAGGGTTTAAACCACGTATAGCACATTCACAGGAAGCAAAAAAGCTTTTCATGTCGATACATAAATACATTACTTACCACCTCTACAGGTAGTGTACTTGTCCTTTTGACATTATTTATGTCTAAACAAAAAATAAAAGAAAAAAAGCGACCGAAGTCGCTTCTAATCTTACTTTAATACGCCCTTAAAATACTCAACTAAATCCTCTACTCTAAATCCATAGGTAGCATAGATTTCATCAATTGGCATAGATGCACCAAAGGTATCAATACCCTTTACAATGTCTGCATATTTATACCAAGACATAGTTGCACCCATTTCTACAGCTACCTTTCTTAAATTCTTAGGTAGAATAGTTTCTTTGTATTCCTCACTCTGCTGATCAAATAGGAATTGAGATGGCATAGATACAACTGTTGCATAAATCTTCTTTTCTTCTAATGCCTTTGCAGCATCGATACATGCAGCAAGCTCTGTACCACAGGAAATAATTACATTCTTAGCTGGCTTTGATGGAGTATATACGATATATGCACCCTTCTTTGCCTCTTCAGCACTCGTTTCCTCAAGATTTAATACTGCCTGACGAGAGGAAGTAATTACAGTTGGATATGTATTCTTTCCAAAGGCTTGAATTAATGCGGATGTCATTTCCTTTGCATCTGCAGGTCTTACTGTATTTACATTTGGAGTGGAACGGAACATAGTCAATTGCTCAATTGGTTGATGTGTAGGTCCATCCTCTCCTACACAAACGGAATCGTGTGAGAAGAAAAATAAGGATGGTAAATGCATTAATGCAGCAAGTCTTACTGCTGGCTTTAAATAATCAGAGAATACGAAGAATCCACTACAATATCCTCTTAAGCCACCATGAAGTGTAATACCATTGGTAATAGCTGCCATCGCATGCTCACGTACACCATAGCGAATATTTCTTCCTAAAGGATTTTGAGGGCCATAGTTACCATCTGCACCCTTTACCATTGTGGATGAGCAAAGGTCAGCAGAACCACCTATAATATTAGGTAATTCAGAAGATAACCAATCGATAACCTTACCCATAACCTTACGAGTAGATTCCTTTGTACCAGGATTCCATGTAGGAATAGAATCGATATCCTCAATTTCAAAGGTTTCATCCATGAAATTTAAGAAATCCGCATAATCCTTAGTATAATCCTGTGAATAAACAGATAATAATTCATTCCATTCGGAATCTGCCTGATATCCTCTTTCCTTAACATTTTGAGCATAGAATGCTTTTACATCATCAGGGAATTCAAGCTCAGGCTCATCATATTCTAAATTATTTCTTAGAACAGAAATATCCTCTTTGCTCATTGGCTTACCATGAATAGAGGACTCACCACTATTTGGTGCACCAAATCCAATAGTCGTCTTAATTTCAATGATGGTAGGCTTTCCGGTATTCTTCTTAGCCTCTTTAATAGCATCATCAATTAAATCAACATCATTACCATCAGAAACCTTTAAATATTGCCAACCTAATGCTTCAAATTTCTTTTCTGTGTCATCAGACATAGCCAATGAAACCTCACCATCAAGCTGGATATCGTTAGAATCATATAAAACAATAAGCTTTCCTAAGCCTAAATGTCCAGCTAAGGACATAGCCTCATAAGCTACACCCTCCTGTAAATCACCATCACCACATAATACGTAGGTATAGTGATTCATAATATCTAAATTAGGCTTATTAAATTTTGCAGCAATATAATTTTCAGCAATTGCTAAACCAACACTTGTTGCAACACCTTGTCCTAAAGGACCAGTTGTAATTTCTACACCAGAGGTATGACCATATTCTGGGTGACCTGGTGTTAAGCTTCCCTTTTGACGGAAGTTCTTTAAATCATCTAAGCTTACCTTAAAGCCAGATAAATGTAACATCATATAAAGCAATGTAGAGCCATGTCCTGCAGATAATACAAAACGATCTCGGTTAAACCATTTTTCATCCTCTGCATTTACTCTAATATGTCTTGTATATAGTGTATGAATAATCGGCGCAGCACCTAAGACAATACCAGGATGACCACTTTTTGCCTTAGTGATCATTTCAGCACCAAATACTCTTAGTGCGTTTACGCATCTTGTATCTATAGCTTTCATCTTATAAACCCCTTTGTCTGCTATATTTTATTCTTCTTTTGCATCTTCTGCAGTAGCTACCTTTTCTTCTTCTACTACAGCTTCCTTTTCTTCAACCTTTTCTTCTTTAGCTTCTTCAGCTTCAACAGCTTCTTCTTTAACTTCTTCAGCCTTTTCTTCTACCACTTCATCTTCAGCGGCTTCTTCAGTTGCCTCTTCAGCTACCTCTACATTTTCATCTTTAGCCTTTGCATCAGCATTTTCCTCTTCTGCTAAAGCTTCTGTAGCTTCCTCTTGTGGATATAGATTTTCAAAATAGCTATCCATATAAGCCTTTTGCTTATCAATTAATGCATTAAACTCATCCTGACCAAAGAATTCAACAATCTTCTGACGGCTCTTAATGTTTTCTTCGCCAATCTTCTTCTTTGTTACAGAATTAGAAACAATCATAATAATAAATAATAGGATTAATACACCAATGATAACCCAAGAACCCCAATTACCCATATATTGCTGTAAAACTAAGGATAAAACACATAATACAACAGCAATAATCATTAATGGATAAATAATGAAGCGAGAGAATTTCTTTGAAATTCCATCGGTTACATCCCAAAATTCAATCCATACCTTATTTACAGGCTGACTATATAATGGAGTAACCTCTTGATAATAGCCATTTTCAATATATAATCTATAATTTGTGCCATCAACAGAGCTCCAAACAGCGAACTGTCCCTTTCCAAGAACATATTCATCCTTTACCCCCTCAAGATCATCCATAAGGAATACTTCAATTTTTCTATCGTCGAATTCCTGAACCTCTACTGGAGTTTTTCCTTCTGCAACAGCATATAGCTTTGGATTAATTCTCATATTTTCACCTTATATCTAAAAGATATCCTTTCTTCAAAAAAATCTATCTTATTATAGCATAAAGGAATGCAAAATAAAAGTGGAAAACCAATTCAATAGTCTTCCACTTATTATTCCTAAATTATTGCCACCAGCCAAAGATAGCGCTAAAGAATTTAACAAAGAAATTATTTTCATATAAAATCTTTGAAATTCTAAATTTATCTGTATCAAGCTGCATATCTGTTCTAAACCAATTTGTAGCGCCAGAAAGCCACTCCCAATTTTGGCTCATAATCAAATTAAGTAGAGCAAATAAACCAGTTAATATAGCAAAATAAATGCCTACATATAATACGACGCCTAACACACCATCAATAATTTTGACTGCTGTGATGCTTCTTAAATTCTTTGTAATTAGCTTTAATATACCAATTAAAATCAATCCTACAATGACAATTCCTACAAAGGCAATGATATTCATAATCCATGAAGTTAATGTTGTAGAAACTGTATTCACAGCCTCTTCTGCAGAAGGATTTCCCATTGCATTAGAGAAAAATTGAGTAATCCAAGTAGGTATTCCTGTTGCCGCAGAAACTACATCTGCACAGGATTTTCCTTCGACTCCACCTAATCTTTCGGAAATATTGTTTGCAAATCCACTCTCAATAGAGGTGAATAGCTTTCCTCCATGAAACCATGAGGCTACCTGTGTACAGAAGAAAAATGCAAAAATTAAAATTGCAATAAATCCTACAAAGGATAGCATCTTGTTCATAAATCCTTTTTTAAAGCCAAGGAATATGTTAATTAAAGCAAAAAGAATGATAAGAACATCTAATAGACCAGTAAATCCCCAATCCATTCTATCGCCTCCCTAATTCATTATAGCACATAGATAATATGCTATTGCATAATGATTAAAAAATATTTTCATATTTTTGTCAAGAATAATTTAGTGTATAATACTTTTGGGTGATAAAAATGGAACAGTTAGAAAAATTTCAAAGCCAAATGAAAATATATAATATGGATGCCTATATTATTCCTACTGGTGATTTCCATAATAGTGAATATGTAAGCAATTATTTTAAAGGAAGAGAATACCTATCTGGATTTACTGGCTCTGCAGGAACTTTGCTTGTAACACAGGAAAATGCCTACCTATGGACAGATGGCAGATACTTCATTCAGGCTGCAAACGAAATCGAAGGCAATAACGTTAAGCTTATGAAGATGGGTGAGGATCAATCCTTAGAGGAATTCTTAGTTGATTTTATGAAGGATAAGCAAACCATTGCCTTCGATGGTAGAGTTCTTCCAACAAGCGATGTATTATCCTTAAAAAACAAGCTTCCAAACGCTAAATTTGTATCTGACATTGATTTAGTAGGTCAGGTATGGAAGGAAAGACCTAAGCTTCCTTATTCTTTAATCTATAAGCTAGATAAGATGTTTTCTGGAATGACTTATTTAGAAAAGCTTGAAAAGATTAGAGAAAAAATGAAGGAATATGGAGCAGATGTTCATATTCTATCTTCTTTAGAGGATCAAGCATGGCTATATAATTTAAGAGCAAATGATGTTACACATACTCCTGTATTCTTAGCCTATACAATTATTACACTAGACAGTGTTACATTGTATGTAGATTCCACAAAAATTGATTATTCTATAGATAAATATTTAAATGAAAATGATATACATACAAAAGGATATTTCGATATTTATGATCAATTAAGCCAAATCAAGGGTAAAAAGATTTTAATGAATTTCAATAAGGTAAATTACCAAATATATCAAGGATTATCCAGCAACAATGAGCTTATAAATAAGGAAGATCCATCTCTTTTATTAAAAGCAATTAAAAATCCAACTGAAATTGAAAACATAAAAAAAGCGCACATCAAGGATGGCGTTGCAATGACAAAATTTATGTATTACCTAAAAACTGGCTATAAGGAAGGCCAGGAAATGAGTGAAATTTCCGTTTCAGATTACCTTGAGGAATTAAGAAGATTAGACAAGGGCTTAGTCGATTTATCCTTCAATACAATTTGTGGATTTAAGGAGCATGCCGCTATGATGCATTATTCTGCTACTCCTGAAACGAATTCTAAAATTACAGGAAATGGCTTTTTACTTGTAGATTCTGGTGGACATTATTTAGAGGGTACAACCGATATCACAAGAACCTTCGCTATGGGAAATATTTCTAACGAAATGAAAAAGCATTTTACGGCAGTATTAAAATCGAATATTGCACTTGCAAGTGCGGTTTTCCTAAAGGGCTGTACAGGATTAAATCTAGATGTACTTGCTAGAGGCCCAATTTGG
>JAFPIE010000250.1 GCA_017388605.1 Acholeplasmatales bacterium
ATATACTGTGGATGGGAATAGCATAAAAGTCATTAAATAATTTGTAAAATATTTCTCATTATAATGGGAAGTTTTTAAAAGTTACAACCTTTATCAGCGGAAATTACTTTTGTAATTAAGTCTTTTTAATATGAATAAAACAAATGAATTATATACTTTAAATAAAATAGCAAATCATGATATACTAAAAATGTAAAGTATCGATGTAATTAATAAAGCTGAATACAAAGTAGTTCCTTTATTACAATAAGAAAATCAAATTCAATTGCAGTTCTTTTATTTTGTTATGCTGGATGTTTTAAATAATATTATAGGAAAGGTTGGTGTGTAAAATGAAAAGAATTCGATTTGTAGCAGTTTCATTTGTAATGCTTTTATGTGCCTTTTTTGGCCTTGCTTCTTGCGGTGGTAATGATAAAGATAAAGTACCATCATCAAACTATGAAAAGGTTCAGTTTGCTTTTAACGGGGTTGAAAAGAGTTTCAATGAATCTAATTTAGGAAAAAAATCAAATTCCAAGAAAAATAGCGAAGCTATACAATTAACTTCATACGATATTTCTAAGGCTTTATCTACAATTGATGGAGTTTATGAAAGTGGAGATTCACAAGGTGATGTAATTGATGATTTAGAATACACTCAACCACCTATGATTCAATTCCAATGTCTAAAGGCTGTATTAGATAAAGTGGGTAATGATTATCAATTTGGCACTAAATATTACGATGATATCACAGGAGAAGTATATATGGATATGACTTCTGGGAAAAAGATAGATTCTTCTAATATAGATTCAAAAAATTATAAATATGCTTATACATTTAGGCTTTCCATAGATATAAGCATTGATAATAATGATTTGATTCAAGCGGATGTTTCCTTTGGTATTCATCTAGAAAAAGGAAATGAAGAATACAATACATTATGGTATGTAAATATGAAATTGGATTATGATATGAAAAATACAACTCCTAATTACATATTAACGATGCGTACTTCAAATGATGAGCATGAGCTTTCCTATATGGAAGGATACACATATGAATATGACTATGTGGAAGTAAAGGATAATAGAATTCTTGAATGGCGTAAATTTTGCTTAGAAACAAATCAAAATTTAGTTAAAGATAATAATTCTATTAATTCTTATATAAGTGATCCAGAGTTTTCATATAAAATTGGTGCTCACAAGTGGTATAAGAATAATAATTTAAGAAAAGTTACCCAAATGACAGAGTCTAAAAAGCTTAATCTTTTTAGCGCATATTATTTGGATTTAGGTTTGAATTCTACAGACATTGATTCAACCATTTTTATGAACAAAAATGCTTTAAAAACAGGGACAATAACTACAGTCTATAATGAATTCTCTTCTATATTTAAAGGAGATGTTATATACAATTTATTGTCGGGTGGAGAAAATGAGAATCATGATGGTGGAAATACAGATCCAGCCTTAATTGGAATTGTTGTTCGTAATGGAAATGAAAAGAATGCAGAGAAATTTGAAAATATTACATTAATTGGTGACCCTACATTATCTGATTCCTTAGATGAAGCATGTAGTCCAACTTATTGGTCTGGTGGAGCATGTCCTATTATTTATTTAGTATATAATGATAACGGAAGAGAAGAAAAAGTAAATTATGAAGAATTAGGAAGCCTTGAATATAAATTAGAAATAGGAAATCAAGCTTCTATTTCATTGAATCAAAAAATATCTGACGTATTATTGACACTTGGGGATTCTATAAAGAATGCCAATAGTTTTGATTTGATTATTTCTTATCCAAATTCAAATATTTCTGTAAGAATTCCATGTTCTATTGGGGATGAAATAAAAGCATTATTACAAAATTCTAGTGCGAAAGATGAAGTATTCGAATTAGGCTTTCCTCTAGTTCAATCGAATTCTGCAGAATATAGTAAATCCAATGATTTATATATCATTACAGGCATGTCAAATAGTGAGGCTTGGGGATATAGAGATACTCTAGAAAATGCTGGATTTAAAGAAGTAAATTCAGGAAATGTATATGCTAAAATTGTTAATGATAATAAATTATTACAAGCAGAAATAAAACAATCTAAAGAAGCTACCATTCAGTTAAAGGTTAGAAATGATTTATCTTCAACTTGGAATCAAGAATTAGTGGATTCAATTTTAAATAATAAATTAATTAATATAACTGGTCCTTCTGGCAATCAAATATTATTTGATTATATTACAACAGGTCAAGAAAGAAGAATAATTGTTTATGGACTAACGGATACCGAAAAAGAAGCCTATTTTGAATCTTTAGATAGTGATAATCAATTTACAACAACTGGGTTAAATTCTAGTGGAAGAGTTCTTAGAATAATGGATACAGCCAATAATAAATTCTATGAGGTTCCTATAATTGATAATTATAATAATTTAGAGATTTATTTATCTGCATCTGTTTCTAACTTTTTAATGTTTAAATATAAAATCAATGATGGAGAAATAAAAACATTTGTACCTACATACTCTAAAGATGAAAGAAATATTAGCTATAATTCGGAAATTCTTTATCTTAATTCCGAAGATGTAATTACCTTCTATGGTACAGAGGATATGCCAATAAGATTAGTTGAAGTCAGTGGTGGTGGAGCAGGCGATTTCTTACCACATGGGGAAATAGAGTTAATGATGGCTCCATTTACAGCTAGTGGATATTATATAATTAATTATTCCCAAGAGAATTATTCCTTCGATGAAAGGGATATGTTATGGGTTCAGTTCTTTAATGCACCAGACCCAAATAATCCAAAGTAAGAATAAGTAATAGAAGAAAAGTAGGATATCTAGATATCCTCTTTTCATTTAAAGTTCAAAATTATATAATACAAACAAGGAGGATTATAAAAATGGATTATTTTATAAGAATAAATGTTTATGTTAAACAAGATGATGTTATTTATTTAAAAAACATCAATGTTGAAGAGTAAGAGGACAAGGTTATAAAAATTTGTTGATAAGAAGACTAAGTCAGAAACTACAAAAGCAACTATACGTATTATTCCTTGCATTGCTGCAAATAATACTATGGACATTGTATTTAGTGATTTTGATGAAGATGATGATTATGATTATGATGAAGAGGATTCAGATGAATTCTTTTCTTGGATAGAGGATGATAAATTAAACTTTTTCTTTAAATCACTTTTACCAATTGAAATTGATGGCTTAGCTATTATAGAAAGTGTAGAAGCCATGCATCTTGCTTAGGTTTATATAAATTAATATAAGCTATTTATTGGAGCATTTAAAATAATGCTCCTTTTTTTATTTTTATAGCCTTTAAATAACATGTTTTACGATAACCACACATAGTGTGGTTTTGTTGAAATCAATGTTATTATATGCTATAATTGATTGAATTTTAAACGTGAGGTATTATATGAATTATTATGAAGGTAAAAAAGGCTGGATTGAGGCTATTGTTGGTCCTATGTTTGCAGGAAAGACAGAGGAATTGATTAGAAGATGTAGAAGAATGGATTATGCACATAAGAATTATATGGTATTTAAGCCTGTAATTGATAATCGTTATTCCTTCACAGACGTTGTAAGCCATAATAAAAAATCCGTTCATGCTCATGCAATAAGAAACGGAAGTGAATTACGTGCTTTATTAAAGCCTGAAACACAGGCGATTGTAATTGATGAGGTTCAATTCTTTGATGATGCCTTTTTTAAGGATATATATGATCTTGCCAATTTGGGATATAGAGTAATATGTGGTGGACTTGATACAGATTTTAGAGGAGAGCCCTTTGGTATTATTGGTTCTATTTTAGCTGTTGCTGAGGATGTAATGAAGATTACAGCAATTTGTGTATGCTGTGGAGAAGAAGCAACAAAGACACAAAGAATTATTAATGGAAGACCTGCATATTATGATGATCCTATTATTTTAGTTGGGGAAAAGGAATCCTACGAAGCAAGATGCAGATGCTGTCATGAGGTATTATATCGTGATAAAAAATGATGAATATTATATGAAGCTTGCACTTAAGGAAGCCAAAAAGGCATATGAAATTGATGAGGTACCTATTGGCTGTGTTATTGTATATAAGGATAAGGTTATCGCAAGAGCTCATAACGAAAGAGAAAAAAAGAAATCCTCTTTAGCTCATGCAGAGATTCTAGCAATTTCTAAGGCTTGTAAAAAGCTTGAATCCTGGAGGCTTGAGGATTGTACCTTATATATTACACTTGAGCCATGTGTCATGTGTAGTGGTGCTATAATTCAATCTAGAATTCCTAAGGTCATTTATGGTGCATATGATTATAGGTTTGGTGCACATAAGTCCATTACAAATTTGTTTGATGTAAAATTTAATCATATGGTCGATATAAGAGGCGGTTTAATGGAAGAGGAATGTAAGAATCTAATCACTTCATTCTTTAAGGAACTACGTGAGAAAAAATCTTGCAATTCTTAAAGCATTATGCTAGAATTATAAGCGTCCTTAACCAAGCATTTAAGGTGAACCAGGTCAGGATCGGAAGGTAGCAGCCTTAAGCTGGCGATGTTGTGGTTAAGGCGCTTTTTTTATATAAAAAAATCCCGAATTTTTCGGGATTATTTTTTTAAATCTTCTTTGTATATTCTTTTAGCCATTCAACCTCTTCCTTAGTTAGGTAAGGTGAAATCTTATCATATACCATTTGATGGTAATTATTTAACCATTCCTTTTCAATATAGGTTAATTGTGATTTTTGAATGGCATCTAAATCTATTGGACAATAGGTAATTGTTTCAAATTTTAAGAAGGTTCCATATTCATTCGTTGCACCCTCAACACATAGCATTTCATTTTCAATACGAATACCATATTTATCCTTTAAATAGATACCTGGTTCGTTGGTTGTAATCATACCAGGTAGGAATTCTTGGCTACTTGGCTTGCTTGGAAGACTCTTCCATCTAAAGCTATTTGGCCCTTCGTGAACAGAAAGTAAATAGCCAACACCATGGCCAGTGCCACATTTATAATCTAAATTTAATTGCCAAATTGGGCCTCTAGCAAGTACATCTAGATTTAATCCTGTACAGCCCTTTAGGAAAACCGCACTTGCAAGTGCAATATTCGATTTTAATACTGTCGTAAAATGCTTTTTCATTTCGTTAGAAATATTTCCCATAGCGAAGGTTCTTGTGATATCGGTTGTACCCTCTAAATAA
>JAFPIE010000251.1 GCA_017388605.1 Acholeplasmatales bacterium
AATATAAGAATAATAAATGTAATGTTATAGTTTGTACAAATGCCTTTGGAATGGGAATTGATATACCTAATATTAGATATGTAATAGAATATGATTTACCATCATCTATAGAAGATTTTTCTCAACAAACAGGTAGAGGATCTAGAGATGGTAAAAACGCAGAAGCTGTTTTATTATTTAATATTAATGATATTAAAACTATAGAATATTTTATAGATAATATCGAAGATGAAGCTAAAAGTGATAAGGAATTAAAGAAAATCAAAAATGATAGAAGAGAAAAGCTAGATAAGGTAGTTAAATTAGCTATATCTAATAATTGTATTCATAAAACATTATCTGAATATTTTGGATTTAAATATGATAAGAAATGCAATATGTGCTCTAATTGTGTAAAGAATAAGTATAGGATATAAAGAAAAAAGACTGCAAAATTGCAGTCTTAAGAAATATCCATAAATACAGGTATAACAATTGGATGTCTATCTGTCTTTTCAACTATATAAGAAGCTAGCTTTTCAGTTAATGATGCTTTAATTAAGTTAATCTTAACTGTTGGAGATTTTGCCATTTCCTCTTGAATAAATTTCTTTGAATATTCAACAAATTCCTTTGTTAAAGCTTCACTATCCTTCATATAGATGAATCCACGAGATACAACCTGTGGTTCAATAGGGATAGTCTTTTTCTTTGAATCTATTGTTACTATAACAGCAAACATACCATCATCTGATAATGCTTTTCTTTCCTTAATAACAGTAGAAGAAACATCACCAACACCAGTACCAGCAATATAAACATCACCTGATTGAACTCTTTCAGATTTATATGCTTCATTTTCATTGATAACTACTGTATCACCATTAGATAGAATGAATGTATTTTCCTTTGGAGTTCCTGTTTCAATTGCTAAATCAGCATGAACTCTTTGCATACGATATTCACCATGAACAGGGATGAAATACTTAGGTCTAATTAATGTAAGCATTAGCTTTAATTCACCTTGAGAACCATGTCCTGTTGTATGTGTATCTGCGATAGGTGAATGTGTAATTACATTAGCACCTTGCTTAAATAATTGATTGATAGTTCTATTTACACCCTCTTGGTTTCCAGGAATTGGATTTGAAGAGAAGATGATAGTATCACTAGGAATTAATTTAATAATCTTATGAGAGCCTGCGGCTACTCTAGATAAGGCAGCAAGTGGCTCACCTTGGCTTCCTGTACATAATAGACACATTTCACTTGGCTTATAATTATTGATATCCTCAGGCAAAACAATAGTACCCTTTGGAGCCTTAATATAACCTACCTGTTGACCTACCTCAATTGTTTTTTCCATTGAGCGTCCAAATACAGCTACATGTCTATTTGTTGCAATACATGCTTCAATAATTTGTTGTACTCTATACATATTAGAAGCGAAGGTTGCAACTATAATTCTATCCTCAATTCTACTAAATAATTCTTTAATAGAATCTCCAATCTTTCTTTCTGATTCTGTAAAGCCCTCTCTTAATGCGTTAGTAGAATCGGCAAGCATACATAATACGCCTTCATTACCTACCTTGGCAAATTTCTCAAGCTCGGCACCAGGTCCTACAGGTGTTAAATCAATCTTGAAATCTCCTGTATGAACAATATAACCCATTGGTGTTTTAAATAAGAAAGCAAATGAATCTGGAATTGAGTGAGAGATTCTTGCGAACTCTAATTCAATTCCATCGAATTGATAAACGAAGTGAGACTTAAATTCAACGATTTGAGTTGAACCTAATAATTCTGGATAGTCCTCTAATTTGTTTTCTATTAAATCAACTGTTACACCAGCTGCGTAAATTTTAGGTATTTTTACCTGCTTTAAAAGGAATGGAATTCCTCCGATATGGTCTTCATGACCATGCGTAATGAACAAACCAACAATTTGTTCTTGATGCTCCTTTAGATAAGTGAAATCAGGAATAACGTAATCTACACCAAGTAGGTGCTCGTCAGGGAATAGAATACCAGCATCGATAACGAATAGCTGATTTCTAAATTCTATACAATACATATTTTTACCAACTTCACCTAGTCCACCAAGCGCAAATATCCTGATGTCATTACGTGTTTTTTGCTTTTCCATAATATTCTCCTTTCTTTTGAGATTGAATCGCAAACTATTAACCTTATTATAATATAATAAGTTTTAAAAATAAAGAGTTTTTGCAAGTTTGTACATTTGATACCATTTGGTACGGTTTGTTGTTGAATAATTTTATAGCGATATAATTTTTATTATGTTATAATAATGTAGTGTTTTTTAGGAGGATTAGGTATGAAAGCTAGTCAAATGATAATCGCAACTCTTAAGGAAGCTCCACAAGAGGCAAAAATTGATTCTCATGTGCTTTTATTAAGAGCTGGTTTAATAAAGAATGAGGTTGCAGGTATTTATAATTATTTACCTACAGGTTTAAGATCTTTAAAAAAGGTTGAAAACATTATAAGAGAAGAAATGGATAAATCTGGTGGTGTTGAGATTCTATGCTCAGCTATCCAACCAAAGGAATATTGGGAAGAATCAGGTAGATGGTTTAAATATGGTCCTGAATTAATGAGATTAAAGGATAGACATGAAAGAGAATTCTGCTTAGGTCCTACTCATGAAGAGGTATTTACTACTTTAATGAGAGACTTAGTTAAGTCATCTAAGCAATTACCTTTATTACCATATCA
>JAFPIE010000252.1 GCA_017388605.1 Acholeplasmatales bacterium
ATCCTTGAGGGGGCTATCCCCCTCTTTTTTTTCTTGAAATTATTTAAATTGTGGTATAATGGGGAGGAATTATTGTAGGGAAGAGAAGCATTATGGAAAACAAGAAGCGTGCTCTTATTGTGTGTAATGCGAAAAGTGGACACCAAAAGGGCTTGAAAAAAATAAATAAAATCAAGGATGGACTTAAGGATTTATATGATATCGATGTATATGTATCGGAATATCCTAAATCCATAACCGATAAAATAAAAAGTGAGGGTAATGGCTATGATACTATCATCACTATGGGTGGAGATGGTACCATTCATGAGGCCATTAATGGTGTAATGTACCTAGATAAAAAGCCTAAAATGGCCTTTGTACCTATGGGTACCTGTAATGATGTATGCCATACCTATAAATATAAGAATATTAAAGGCATTATAAAAAGAATCAGAGAAGATAAGGAAATCGATATCGATTTAACAAAAATGAATGAATGCTATTATATATATACCTTCGCAACAGGCTCTGTTGCCTCTGTTACCTATGAAAATGATCCAGCAAAGAAGTTCTTCGGTAAGCTTTGTTATTATTTTAGAGCTATAGGTAAAATCTTTAAAAAGAGCTCATTTCCCTATACTATAGGGGATAAGGAAGGTAATGCCTATTTATTCATTGCCTTAAATTCCAAGCATATGGGAGGATTTTGGCTTAATGGTCAAAAGCTAAATGATGGTAAAATTCATTTATATGTTTGTGAATATCGCCATTGCCTAAGACCATTATTTGCATTCGCATTCCTAATGGTATTTAAAAAGAAATCTAAAATTATTAAGCTATATGAGGAAGAGGAGCTTCATATTAAATTCCAGGATAAAAGACCTATTAATGTCGATGGTGAATACTATGGAGAAGAGGATTTCTTAGATCTTAAGGTAGTACCAAAGGCTATAAAAATATTTTAAGGTAATAGATATAGAAGCTATAATTTATTTACAAGAAAAATGAATTGGAGTATAATCTTTTAAAAGAGGTGATTCTTATGGGTGATTTAATTGAGTTATTTGTTGATCTTCTTGGTCTCTTTGGGGATATATTTTCTGATGTAGGCTCAAGAAGAAGAGAAAAATGCTATAAGAATAGCGAAGATTACAAAGCATATGAAAAAAGATATAATGCATACTTAAAGCATTCGAATAAGAAAGAACAAAAATATCCAGAACCATATCATATAGATTATCAAAAAGCCACTACCTCTATGGCTGAGATGATTGGTCAGGAAGAAAATTCCATTCATAATCTTTAAAAATAAATTATAAAGGAGAACATTTATGAAAAAAGCAAGTAATTATATTTTATTAGCAGGTATTATTTATTCCTTTGTTGTTGTAGTTACATTTTGTGTTGTAGCTGGTATTTTTCTAAGTTTTAATACACCAGAAGGAAAACAGGCAATCATTCAAGGTATTGAGAATGGTACAATCCATACAAGCTTTACTGGCACAACAGAACAACAAGCAGATCAAATTATAATCTTATGGGTTGGCTTAGCAATTGCCTTCTTTGTAATGGCATTCTTTGCACTTATTAATGCATTTATTGCTATCATGGGTAAATCAAAGAAAACAAAGGGATTATATATTTTAAATATTGTATTTGGACTTATTAGTGGTGTTTATGTTAATGCAGTTGGAGCTATCTTCGGTCTTGTAGCATTAGCAAGAGAACCAAAAGAAATAAATACTGTAAATATGGAATAAGGATTGTTTCAAACAATCCTTTTCTTTTTGTTTCGTAATGCTATAATGAATATAGAATATATAAGAAGTGAGGAGAGTATATGTCAAGAATAATACAAGGATTAATGAGATCTGAATCATTAAGTGATGAGGAGCTATATAATTTAATTCAATTTGATTTGGAGCATGGAATAAATTTCTTTGATCTTGCCGATTGCTATGGAGATGGAAGAGTTGAGGAAAAGCTTGGAAGAATTCTTTCAAGCCATAAGGGATTAAGAGAAAAAATGATTATTCAAACGAAATGCTCCATCGTTCGTGGCGTGAATAAATATTATGATTTAAGCTATGAGCATATTATGGAATCGGTATATAATTCCTTAAGGAGAATGAATATTACCTATCTAGATTTCCTATTATTACATAGACCAGATATTTTAATGGATAATGAGGAAATAAAAAAAGCCTTTATGGAATTAAAGGAAAAAGGCTTAGTACGTCATTTTGGTGTAAGTAATTTTTCTAAAGAGGCTATAGAATATTTAAGGGTAGAGCTTGGCGATATGATTCTTGTGGATCAAATTCAGCTAGGCTTAGGACAAATGAGGCTATTAGAGGAGGAAATATCCTTCAATATAAATAATGATGATGCTATAAGCCATACAGGAGGAACCTTCTTTTATTTAAAGAAGAACCATATGGAAATCCAATGCTGGAGTCCATTCTTGGTGGGCTTCTTTGAAGGTTCTATTTTTGATTCAAATAAATATCCAAATATCAATCATAAGCTTGATGAGCTTGCCTATAAATACCAAGTATCTAAGGCTACAATCGCAACCAAATTCTTACTTATGCTCGATAAGAATTTAAAGGTTATCTCTGGTTCTATGAATAAGGATCATATTATGGAAATGATTGCTGCAGAATCCATAACTATAGATAAGGTGGATTGGTATGGATTATATTTAGCACAGGGTAAGATGCTACCATAAGAAAAAGGCTGGAATTTTCCAGCCCTTTATTATTTATAGCACACAACAATCATTTTTGTAATACGTACTTGCTTTACAGCTACATTACTAACCTCACCCTTATTGGAGTTATGAATTTTAATCTTTTTTGTGCCTGTTTTTGCAAAAATATAAGTTGAAGTATTGCTTGAAACATCCATTAAACCATTGGTTACAGGCATTTCTATATAGAATGGATAGTTTGAATTTGTTTCAAATAAAATATATTTAATTTGAGTGGTAGAGGAAATATGCATATAGGATCCTACATAGAATCTATAAGGAACATTCATTTTCCAGGAATACTGTGTACCCTCATCGAACTGTATTGTAATATTATCTTTAACCCAAGTAGTGGTATCAATATTATATTCTAATGCCATATTGGCTTCTGTAAATTCAATCGTGGTAGAAATGGTTTCTCTTCCGTTATCCTCCTTAGTTTCATAGGTTGGGGTAACTACAGTATTCGTTCTTTCAATTTTTACGTAGGTAGGATAATCAT
>JAFPIE010000253.1 GCA_017388605.1 Acholeplasmatales bacterium
AGAAAGAAAGAAAAAAGAAAGGAAATCTATTCCTCTTCTTTGATCCGTGCACCACAGTATCTACATTCAATAGCCTTTTTAGCTATTCTTTTACCACAATATGGACAGTGAAATACTTCTGCCTTTCTTTTTTGAGCTACTATTTTCTCTTCAGCTTCTTTATTCTTTTCTAGCTCATCATAAAATATAATTAAATCTTCCTCATCGATACGACCATCATTGTTTTGATCTTTGACAAAAGCAATAGTCTCTAAGAAATTTAATCTTAATATAATACCCAAAAATAAATAAATCCCTCCAAAAAAGATAAGAAGGCCCAAATACAAGGAATCCTTAGGCTCGGACTTGTTTGCCATCATTAATAATATAAAACCAAAAACAATACCAATGGAGCCTAAAATAATCAAGAATCTTGTTCCATTTTTATTATCCTTTAGGTTTCTCTTAATTCGATCTATGGTTTCTTTATCCTTTTCAAAATCAAATTTAGTTCTAGACTGTCCTCTAAATAAATGTGCCGTTGGAATTATTAAGAATGTAAATAGGACATATGCAATTAATTGGTATAATGCAATTGGCCATGTAAGTATATTTAATACATGGATATAACTTAAGAATAACAAAATAAATAAAATGGCCGTATGAAATATGGACATAAAGCAGAAAAACGAAGGTCTTGAATCTGGATCCACTTCAACATAATCAGATTCATTATTCGTTGATGATGATATAGAAGATAATGGACTTGTATAGCTGCTGCTAGATGAATAATCTCTAGAAGAATGACTACTACTACCACTACTACCATTACTACTGCTTTTTGAGGTATGCCCTCCGTGAAAGCCACCATTAGTATTACTGCGATTATTGGAACTATGTCCTCCGTGAAAGCCTACCATAAAAACACCTCTCGCCTCAATTCTTAAACATTATACTATAGAAAGTAAAAAATAAAAAGCCCACAAAGTGTGAGCTTATTTATCATTACTTCTTAAATCCATTAGGATTCATAGATTGCCATCTCCATAAATCACGGCACATATCGGCTAAAGTCTTTTCAGCCTTCCAGCCTAAAATCTTATATGCTTTATCTGCATTGGCATAAGATTCAGGTAAATCACCAGCTCTTGCTTCGCCATATTCATATTTAAGCTTTAGATTATTAACCTTCTCAAATGTTGTAACAATTTCTGTTACAGAATATGGTGTACCAGTACCTAAATTGAATACCTCAACACCCTTCATACCAAATACATAGTCAATAGCCTTTACATGGCCCTTAGCTAAATCTACAACATGAATGTAGTCTCTTCTACAAGTACCATCAGGAGTAGGATAATTCTTTCCAAAGATAGTTAAATGGTCTCTTCTACCTACTGCAACCTGAGCTACATATGGCATTAGGTTGTTAGGGATACCCTGAGGGTCTTCACCAATAAGTCCAGATTCATGAGCACCAATTGGGTTAAAGTATCTTAAAAGAACAACACCCATATTTGGATTTGCCTTTGCGGTATCCTCTAGGATTTGCTCCATCATAACCTTTGTCCAGCCATATGGATTTGTACATGTTCCTCTTTTCATTTCCTCTGTGTAAGGAACCTTATTATCCTCACCATATACAGTTGCACTAGATGAGAAAATAATATTTTCTACATTAAACTTCTTCATTGTTTCAAGTAATGTTAATGTTGTATCAATATTATTTCTATAATATGCAACTGGCATCTTTACAGATTCACCAACAGCCTTTAAGCCTGCAAAATGAATAACTGCATCAATTTTATTTTCACTAAATATTTTCTCTAAAGCTACCTTATCTGCAACATCTGCTTCATAAAGCTTTACCTTTTTTCCTGTAATCTTCTCTACTCTTCTAATGGATTCAGGACAGCTATTACGATAGTTATCAACAACAACGACATCATATCCTGAATTTAATAATTCAACGGCTGTATGTGAGCCGATATAGCCAGCACCTCCGGCAAGTAAAATTGTTTTCATATTCTTTGTTCACCTCAATTCATATTCTATCACACTTTCTTCTTTTTTCAATGAATTTACGAAAATATTTCGTTTCTGAAAACACTTTAAAACGAGAAAAAAAGAACCAGTAAAATTTACTGATTCTTATCTTTGTTATTCGGTTCTTAACGCAACCACAGGGTCCTTCTTTGCAGCACTTGATGCTGGGATTAAGCCTGCAATCATAGTTAATACAATACTGATAGCAATCATTAGAACTGCTTGATACCATGGTAGAGATGCGATTGTATAAACTCCAACAATAGAGCCTAAAATTACATTGATTAAAAGACTTAATAGATATGTAATTACAATACCTAAAACACCTGCACTGAAGCCAATGATAAGTGTTTCTGCATTGAATAGATGAGATACATCCTTCTTTCTACCACCAAGAGCACGAATGACACCAATCTCCTTGATTCTTTCTACAACAGATACATAAGTAATAATACCAATCATTACGGTAGATACAACTAAGGATAATGCGGTAAATGCGATTAACGCATAGGTAATAATTTGAATTAATGTATTAACTAAGGTAATGATAATACCAATCATATCCGTATATTTAATCTTTAAGGAATCATCTATAGTTAATATAGATAAATCATCAAGCTTATTACCAATAACCTTTAATTCAATCATTTGGGCAATGGTAAGAGGATCCTGACTAAAATCAGCAGATACTGCAGATAAGGAGCCATCCTCATTTAAAATATATAAATCTGAAATATAACCAGATACATCACTATCTCCTAAATTTGTTGTATCAATGTATTTAGATACATCATTACCATGTAAATAGGAAACTACAGTACCATTCTTTTCTTCTTCTGTATAGTCTACATAATAATACTTAACACCAGTATCCTTAGTATCCTTATAATAGAAATCAATACCAGAATAATCATCTAATGTAATAATCTTAGTATCATAATCTACCTTAACCTTAGATAAATCTAGATTACCTAAGCCTGCCATATCAATATATAAGCCTAAGGTATTTAATGTATATTCATTACCTGCAATAGTATAGGTTGGATTCTTTACAACATTTGCATAGGAATATGGATCCGCCTCAGCATACAAATTCTTTAAATCTGCATCCTCAACCTTTGTTGTTTTCACTGTATATTGCTTATTATTATTTGCATCTAGGATAGGATTACCTAATGCATCTGTAACAAGTACATATTCATCATGGTAGAAGGCATCTTCCTCTTCTACATAATAATATCTTTCATAGCCATTTCTTGTGGCCATTACATTTCCATCCTTATCTAATGCAAGCTTATAATAGGATTCATTTTGTACCTTCATGACATATTTATTATCTCCCTCAGAATTCTTATAGGTATATAAATAGCCACCAAATCTTGTATTATTATCCTTATCCTTTACAACCTCAAGATTGTCATAATAAATATTGGATGTTTCAAACTCATCACCAAATAAAATATAGGATCCTAAGGAATATGCATTAATGGAATAATTATTTGCAACCTCAACCTGTCCATCAATAAAGAAGGAATCACCAATCTTATCCGCAAGCTTCTTGTAGAATGCTGCATCATCTGTTTCTTTATTTAATACAAGCTTATACTGATTTCCATTAAAATCTAGTGCATACTTATCGGTAGATAAATCTACAGAATAAAATGCCTTTGTGGATTTATCATAGTAATAATAAGAAATGATATCATTACCCTTTTCATCCTTTACTGCAGATTCATAATATCCATCATTATTCTGCTTATACAAGTTTATTGCATTATCCTCATTCCATACATCTAAATAGCCTGTCAATAAATCCTTTTGTTCGAATGTAGATGTATAGAATTCAATCGTTGTAGGGAATTCAGCACCACCTAAAGCTGCCTGACTATAAGTAGATACCTGCTTAGAGCCAGATTGAGCACCTAAGAATTGGGAAATATAAGACATAATGGAGGAACCAGATGCTGTTAAATAATACTTTTCTAAAGATGTAGATGCATTACCATCAAATCTAAAATTATAACCGATTTCTACATTATATAAAGTGCCCTCTTGATCCTTAGCAGATGCAACAACACTAGAGCCTAGGTTTTGCTCTCTCATGTACTTTGTTAATGCCTCTGTATAATATAGGCCACCAGAGGACATAGCGCCATAGGAATGGTCATCCTTTAATCTTAATACACATTTAACATTTAAATCCACACTACCTGCATCACTAAATGCGGCTCTTCTATAATTCGCATATTCGTTTCCAGCCTCATTATTTAAGGTACCATCCGCATAAGCACTTGCATAGAATTTATCACCTAAATCATCATCCGCTGTACCACTTGTATATACAGTATCATTTGGATACCAGGTAAATTTCTTTTTTGCAAGCTCTTCATAGCTTAAGGTATTTGGAATATCTAAAATAGGATTATCTACATATAATTCACTATTTCCAACTCTATAGCAATAATTTAAGAATTGCTCCTGAGAGAAATATCCATATTCAGCAAGCTCTAAGTCATTTAATGTATTTGAATTCTTACTTGCAACCGCAATTAAGGAGGTTTTATCCTCAAAAACATCCTCTAATGTCATACCATCCTCTAGATATAAAACGTCATACATATCTCCAATGTATTTTGCATTAGATGGAGCCTCTGTCATAACTGTTACTGAGGAAATCATTGCAGAATAATCTTTGAATTCCTCAACATTATTTAATACAGAAGCATAGGTTGCTTGAATAGCGGCAACACTCATTTTATGTGTCTTACCATCTGCAGTTTTGAAATCCGTATAAATATTTGGCGCAATTTGATAGCCATAATCATACTGAATTAATTCTGCATAATTCTTAGGCATTGCCTCCAAAAAATCCATATATTCCTTAGTAATCTCATTTGTAGAGGTTACACCATTCATATTATATAATGTACGAACCAAAGAGGAGATGAATAGCTTTGAGCGGTCATGCTCTGGGTTAACCTCTTCTGTATTCGACATTAATCCACCACCAAGTAGATTTGTATAATCTAGGGTTGAGGATGATATAGCAACTGGGTAGCCTGCAAGCATATCATTTTGAAGCTCAGCAATATAGCCTTGGACACCATTAGAAACAGCAAGTACCGTTGAAACACCAACAATACCAATACATCCAGCTAAGGCTACCATGAAGGTTCTTTTGAACTTAGAGCGAAGATTTCTTGCAGAAAGCTTAAATGCTGTCCAAAGGCTCATCTTAGCTCTTTCCTTTTTCTTCTTCACCTCTGCCTCATAGCCTAATTCCTCTTCAGCCTTTTGTAATTCTAGAAGCTCCTTTTTCTCATCCTCTACAGCAAAAGGATTCGAATCCTCTATAACCTCGCCATCCAAAAATTTTACAATTCTTGTAGAATACTTATAGGCTAAATCAGGGTTATGTGTAACCATGATTACTAATCTTTCTTGAGCAATTTCTTTAATTAAATCCATAATTTGGATAGATGTTTCTGTATCAAGTGCTCCAGTTGGCTCATCCGCAAGCAAAATTTCAGGTTCATTTACTAAAGCTCTTGCGATAGCAACTCTTTGACACTGTCCACCAGACATCTGATTTGGATGCTTATAATATTGGCCTTGAAGTCCTACACGGTCTAATGCTCTTTTCGCTCTTGCGATTCTTTCTTGCTTGGAAATACCAGCTATAGTTAAGGCAAGCTCAACATTACCTAATACCGTTTGGTGAGGAATTAAATTATAGCTTTGGAAAATGAAACCAATTCTATGGTTTCTATAAATATCCCAATCATGTCCTTCAAATTCCTTTGTACTTCTTCCGCCGATTACTAAATCACCAGAGGTATATTGATCAAGCCCTCCAATGATATTTAATAAGGTTGTCTTACCACAGCCTGATGGACCTAATATAGATACAAATTCATTCTTACGGAAGCATAAATTAACTCCCTTTAATGCTTCAACTGTAATATCTGCAACATAATAATTCTTTTTAATATTTTCTAATCTTAACATGTTTAAACCTCCTCATTACAGCAAGGAGTAACATCCACTAATACATCCTTGATTTTTAATAGTGTTGTAATAAAACGATCAATTTCATCTGTGCCGATTTCATCAATTAATCGCATTACAATCTTTAAAGAATATTGAACCATTTTTTCTCCAAGCTCATTACCCTTATCCGTTAGGCTAATAATATTAACTCTTTCATCCTCCATAGATGTCTTCCTGTTTACAAGTCCTCTTTCCTCCATTTTTTGAATCAAGCTTGTAATTCTTGCTTTTGAAACATTCATTTTTTCAGCAAGTTCCTTTTGGGATACCTCTTTTACATGATGATACATATATACTAAGATAAATCCCATACCAGATTCAGCTCCAGTAAATGGCTTTTGAAGGCTTGAAAATTTACATTCACGGAATTGATTTAAATAGTCTAATGCTTTTTCTTCCTTTGTCATATTTCAAATCACCTCTAAAATAAAGTTAACCTAGTTAACTAATACGTATATATTATATACATATTCTAGCAATAGTCAACGGGGTTAACTAATTTTTTCGTGAAAAAAATATGGAACCGCAATGTAAAACGGTTCCATAGCTTTTTAAATGTTTTATAAGCTTTTAGATATCTAAATCGTCATCATCAACGAATGCATGCTTAGAGTTCTCATTAATAACTTCTTCAGTATCTGGATCGAATAGATGAATATGATCAAAATCTAACCATAGCTTAAATGGCTGACCTGGAGCAATATCATCTCTACAAGGAACTGCAGCAACGACCTGATCTCCATCTACTGTAGTGTAAACGTTAGTTTCACCACCAAGTAATTCAGAGATTTCAGCTGTGATATCTAATCTTGAGAATTGATCCCACTTAGCCATCATTTCCTTATTTTGATTATCGTATACATCCTCTGGACGAATACCTAAGATAACCTCACGATTTTCATATCCTAATTCTCTTGGAATCTCAAGCTTAGATTCAGGAATACGGAATGTAAATTTATTCTTTGTTGTAGTAAATGTTCCATTATCATGAAGCATACCATGAATGAAGTTCATAGGAGGTTGACCAATAAATCCAGCTACGAATACATTTGCAGGCTTTTCATATACCTCTCTTGGAGTACCAACCTGTTGGATTCTACCATCCTTCATAACGACAATCTTTGTACCCATTGTCATAGCCTCAGTTTGGTCATGTGTTACATAAATTGTAGTACAGCCTAATCTCTTATGAAGTTTAATTAATTCGCCACGCATGGTAACACGAAGCTTTGCATCAAGGTTAGATAAAGGCTCATCCATTAAGAATACCTTAGCATTTCTAACGATAGCTCTACCTAAAGCAACTCTTTGACACTGACCACCAGAAAGCTGTCTTGGGTAACGGTTTAAGAATGGTACTAAACCTAATGTTTCTGCTGCCTTACCAACAAGCTGATCAATTTCTTTTCTTGGCATATGACGTAATTGTAAACCAAATGCCATATTATTATATACAGTCATATGAGGATATAACGCATAAGACTGGAATACCATAGCGATATCTCTATCTCTAGGATTAACGTCATTCATTCTTTCACCATCGATGATTAAATCACCAGATGTAATATCTTCAAGTCCAGCAATCATACGTAATGTAGTTGACTTACCACATCCAGAAGGTCCAACAAATACAACAAATTCCTCATCTTCGATGTGTAAATTAAAATCAAATACTGCCTGGACACCATTTGGATAAATTTTGTTAATGTTAATTAAATCTAATGTCGCCATATATAAAATTCCTCCTAAAATATCATTATAATTATATCGTATAATAAAGCGTTTTCCTATGTGCAATTTGCACAAAAAGGCACATAACTATGTTACTATGTCTTTTCTTTATTTATTTTCAAGTAAAGAATAAAGAATATAAGCATCTTTAAAATTTGTTAAATCAAATTGAGAATTCGCTTTTAATTTATTTAGCTTATAGATCATCGTATTTCTATGTATAAACATAGCCTTAGATGCTTGGCTTACATTTAAATCATTTTCTGCAAATTCTAATATAAATGTCTCATTTATACCAGAGCCTGCTAAAATGTAATTCAATATTTCCTTCTTATTCTCAATATTCTTAACCTTTAATAAGGCTTCCTTAAAGCTATATACACCTAAAGGTAATTCATTTAAAAGCTTAATAGCTATAGAAACCTCCTTATCGAGTCTATCTTCATTTCTATCCTCTGAAATATATGCATGTATACTTCCTACTAATTCAGTTTCTAAGGCATTTAGTACATGAATGATATCTAAATTATTATCATATGTAAAATATATAGCAATATAGCCATTCTCTTCTTTCGATTTCATATTCTTAAAAAGAGATTTAAACATTTCTAATAAAATTTCAGGATCATCAAAATCATTTTTAACAAGTAATACCTTCACATTTTCACCTGATTTCATAAAATCGTATACTTTATAGCTAGTATTATACCAAAGATCAGGTTCTAAGTCTAGAATTTATAAAGCTTTAAGATTGAAAAAATCCCTTAATTAAGGGATAATTTCTACTTCTTTTCTTTTAATTCTTTAATTACTTCTCTAACCTCTAAGCCTAACATAGATAGATCTAAATCAGAATCACTTTCAATTACAATACTATTTACATTCGAAACAGCTTCATCAATCATAGTCTCATAATCGAAGGATTTTTCAAATAGCTCAGCCTTTTCCTTTTTTGGAGCAGTAGCTGGAGCCTTTGGTACATATACTGTACAGCAATCCTCAAATGGCTTAATCGATAGGTCATAGCAATCTATCTTTCTTGAGATATTCATAATATCAATCTTATCATATGTACAAAGTGGTCGAATAATTGGATAATTTGTAACAGAATTAATCGTGTTCATTGAGCCTAGGGTTTGGCTTGCAACCTGACCTACAGATTCTCCATTAATAATCGCAAGACAATTCTTCTTTATTGCAAGCTTTGTCGCGATACGGTACATCATTCTTCTCATAATGGTAATATTATAGGATTCAGGTACATTATCTAATAATGCCATATGTATTTCTTTAAATGGAATAAAATGCACACATATTTTATTGCCAGGTGCATATCTTGCCATTTTCTTCACTAAATCGACTACCTTCTGTGCAGATTCAATACTTGTAAGTGGGGTTGATTCAAAATGAATACATTCAATTTCAATACCCTGCTTCATAGCTAAATATCCAGCTACAGGGGAATCAATTCCACCAGAAAGCATCAATAATCCCTTTCCTGCAACGCCAACAGGAAATCCTCCCATAGCACGGATATTCGTATTAAATAGGTAGCATGCACCACCACGAATTTCCAAATTTAATTCAACCTCAGGGTTATGTACATCAACAACCAAATCACTATCATGAGCAAGTACATAGCCAGATACATGCTTAGTAACCTCTAAGGAATGAAGAGGATAGGATTTATCCGCACGCTTTGTGTTTACCTTAAATGTTGTCTTCTTCTTTACTACCTCTTGCATAAGCTTTAAGGAAGTTTCTTTAATTTCATTTAAATTATCACTACATTTAACAACTAATGAATAGGATGAAATACCAGATACATAATTTAATCTTTCGATTACCTTATTTACATCCTCATCATTCAAATGAATGAAAATACGATCATGCGTATGCTCAACATAAACATTTAATCCCTTCATTTTTTCATCCATTAACTTATATAATGCTTTTAAGAAAACCTTTTGGTTTTTTCCCTTTAATGTAAGATCTCCAAATCTTACTAAAATCTGATTGTAAATCATTATATGCCTCCTTAGACTATTTACGGATGGATTATACCATAACTTAAAGGAAACGAAAAGAATTTTATTCTTTAATAAAAAGAGAACATCCTATATAATATGTACGAGGTAAAGATTATGAATCGTGATTATGAAATGATATTAAATACACTTCCATCACTTTTAGATGGAATCGATTATGATGTAACATTATTATCCAATGCATCCGCATTATTTAATGATTACATGGATGAAATTAACTGGGTAGGCTTTTATCTATTTAAGGATGGAGTATTAAAGCTTGGACCATTCCAAGGCCATGTGGCTTGTATGGTCATTCCTCTAAATAGAGGAGTATGTGGTGCTTGTGCTACCAAAAAGGAAACCATCATTGTAAAGGATGTTCATGAATTCAAGGGACATATCGCATGTGATAGCGCATCAAATTCTGAAATCTGCGTACCAATATTTGTCCACAATGAATTTTATGGTCTTTTGGATATAGATTCTCCAAACAAAAATAGCTTTAATGAGGTAGATAAGAAAAACTTAGAGGCTTCCATCCATATTCTAGAAGGTTTCTTAGAAAAAATATAATTTTTTGTTTGACAGAGGCACCCCCAAATGATATAATGTGATAGCGTGGGTAAAAGGCAGCAGTCCAAATACCTTAGTAAATATCTTAAAGCCAATATGGTTTCATTAGTAACCTTCGCTGCTTGATGGTGAACATTCTATTTAAGATATCCTAAAGTTATGGGCCATGACGTTACCCTCTAAAAATAAAATATATTTAGGAGGACATTAAAATGTCAAGATTCACAGGTTCAAGCTGGAAGGTTTCTCGTCGTTTAGGTTATTCTATTTCTGAAACAGAAAAGGAATTAATCAAGAGAAAGTATGCTCCTGGCCAGCATGGTGCAAAGCGTGCAAAGGAAAAGGAATACGCTGCACAGTTACATGAAAAGCAGAAGGTTAGATTCACTTATGGTGTTTCTGAGAAGCAGTTCGTTAAGACATTCAACGAAGCTGCAAAGATGGAAGGTAAGACTGGTGTTAACTTCTTAAAGTTATTAGAGTGCCGTCTAGATAACTTAGTTTATCGTTTAGGTTTTGCTGCAACAAGACCTCAGGCTCGTCAGCTAGTTAACCATGGTCATATCACTGTAGATGGCAAGAAGGTTGATATTGCTTCTTACAGAGTAAAGCCAGGTCAGGTTATTTCCGTAAAGGAAACTTCCAAGAATTTAGTAGTAATTAAGGCAGCACTTGAGGCTAAGCTTGCTCGTGCTGAGTACTTATCTTACGATGCAGACAAGATGGCTGGTACATTAGTAAGAATTCCTGAAAGAAACGAATTCTTACCTACAATCAATGAACAGCAGATTGTCGAGTTCTACAACAGAGCATAATCGAAATATTAAACCAGAAGATCAAGCCTTCTGGTTTTTTATTTTATGACAAAAAAGGCAATCCTAGTTGGATTGCTTTTTCTTCGTTCTCTTTGATTTTACTTCTTCTTCTTTTTTGATGCCATTATTATGTTCTTGAATGAAATCAATAAATTCGGATTTTGAAAGTGGTTTAGAATGTAGGTATCCTTGAATGTAATCAACACCCATTTTATTTAACACATCCTCTTGAGCTTGTCTTTCAATGCCTTCGCATACAATATCTAATTTTAATGATTTAAACATTGCAATAGATGTTTCCATAACTCGCATACATCTTTGTGCTTTATCATCAGCTGGATTATCATATGCATTGAAATATGCATCAATCATTTGCTTATCAAACTTAATAATATCTGCAGGCATTTCTACAACATAATTTAAATTTGAATAGCCTGTACCATAATCATCTAAGGAGAAGGTTACACCCTTTGCCTTTAATTTTCTTAAATTGGTCGTCAAGGTATTCTTTTGATCTAATTCAGCAGATTCTGTAATTTCAAGGTTAATATATTTTGACTCTACCTTATTTTCCTTCATTATATCAATATATTTTTTAGAAAGCTCCTTATCACATAATTGTGCTACAGATAAATTACTTTCGATATAATGTAGGCCTAAGGCATCCATATTATTTTCCTTTGTAAATTTACATACCTTATCAAATACCATTTCATCTAATCGATGAATCATACCATTCTTTTCAGCGATTGGAATGAACATACCTGGAGGTAATAGCTTACCATCATCTGTTTCTATACGAACTAATGCTTCTGCACAGGTAAATGTTTTCGTTTTTAAATTATAAATAGGCTGATAATATACGATAACTCTATCCTCCTTAATTGCTTTTTCAATTAAGGATTCAATTTGAATATTCGCATAGTGATCCTCTAGAATTGTCGTATCGATGATGATATAGCTATCCATAGTTTTATTAATGTTTTTGGCAGCTAAATCAATTAAGCTTGAAATACTTGTTTCATTCTCAAGCTTAGTAGCATCATCTAAATAGAAGCTAAAATAATGTGTAGAAATAATAGGGAATTGCTCTATATCCTTTAAAAAGCGATGAATTATTTCTTGGAAAGTCACATTGCTTTTTAATACTAAGATATATTCATCACGAATTCTAAAGGATAAGAATTCCTTACTTTTTAATAAATACTTATTGAATTGATTTAATCCTTCTCTTTTTGTTTTGTCATCAATAATCTTTATAGAATCTAAAGCTTTTAAATATATGATTTCGCAAGCCTTTTTATCTTTTCTTCTCTCCTCAACATATTTTACATAACCATTCCAGTTAAATAATCCTGTTTGATTATCTAATATACCATCTAAGGATTCTAAGCTCATATACATAATCAATAAGCCTAAGGATAGGGCAAAGCTTACAATTAATAAGGATTTAATAAAATATTGTGTGATTGAAAAACCTGTCCAAAGAATCATCCAGAATCGAATCGCAATAATTCTCTTTTTAGCAACCTTTTTTCTAAATACAATAGACATTATAAATATCGTTAATATACCTGTGAAGCCAGTTCCAAAGCACGCAATAACGCTAGAGCCATAGGTATAAACGTTTCTACCATTATCATTTTCCAAATTGTTTTCCAAAGTTGACCAATAAGGATTTACAATAAATGCACAAATTGCTGTTA
>JAFPIE010000254.1 GCA_017388605.1 Acholeplasmatales bacterium
ATGAAATAAGAGAAATTACTTTATAAACGGTATAGGATTTTTAATAACATTGAGCAGTCAGCCATGACTGCTTTTTTCTTGTACAAAAAAATGCTTTATCGGTTTATTCACATTATTTAATAAAATGTTTAATATTACAAAATCTACTTGTTAAAATGACTTAATCCGAAGGATTAAAATGTGTTTCGAAAATTTCGAAACTAATCGAAAAAATATTCAATACTAGATAGGTAAATTTTTTTGAAAATTTCTATAAAAAAAGTCAAAAAAAGTGTCAAAAAAGAAAGCGGTTTTATTGCATAAATAAGGGTGTTTTAGTATAATTATATTATAATATATAATATAGGTTAAAAAAGAAGGGAGAATGGAAAATGGATTTATTTGATATGGTCCAGGATAATTTCTTTTCGTTATTATCTTCGAAAAATAAAAGAATTTACTTAGCTAGCATCCTTCAGGTTTTCAAGGTATATGAAACAGGTACAATCTTAGGTATCGAGAAGAAAATCGTTGTGGATGACCTAACGTATTTTTTAGATTCAAATTCTCAATATTTATATGACATTGAGGATGAAGAGGATGAGGAAGCAAATCCTCAAAGTAAGCGTGAGCTTGCAAATTACATTTTAAGAAGAATGGAAGAATGTGGATGGATTTATGTCGATGTAACAAATGATTATATCGAGATATTAAACTTCACAGATGTGGCGATAACTATTTGTGAGGCATTATTAAATGCATATCCACAAATTGATTTAATGGATAGTGAGCTTCCAGATGATTATGTTGACCCAACACAATATCAAGGATACATTTATTCCATCTATACACTTTTGAATCAGCAGGATAATATCGATTATGCACTTACCTTCTCCTTAGTATTCTCGAATACAAGACAATTAATTCGTGCAATTAGAAGACTAGATGCAAGAATGAAGGAGTATATTACTTCTGTAATTGATAATACTGAGATTAAAGACCTTATGGAAAGATTAATTCGATACAAGAATGAGGTTTATGATAAATCCTATGTTAAGCTAAAGGTTTCTGATAATATCGATAGATATAGATTAAACATTGTAACAAAGCTTGAGGAATATCAAAGCGATGAAACGATTGTTAAGGCTATATCGAAAAACTATATTGCAGTTACGAAAACAGAGGAAGAAGCCATTAGTAAGACAATCCGAAATATCGATGAGGTTATTGATGCTTTCAATGCGATTGAGGATTTCATTATGGAAATCGATAATAAGAATAGAAATTATATCAATTCTACCATTGGTAAAATTAAATTCTTATTATCTGAAGAGGATAACATCATTGGTAAATTAAATACAATCTTAAAATTTGTTAAGGATCAAAACAAAAAGGGTAAGCAGGATAGAGCTATAAGAATTATTGATGGCTTATATAACCTACCACAGCTTAAGGTTTATAACATGGAAGGATCCTTATATACCCCAAGAGGTGGATATCAAAGAAATGCCAACCAGGTATTAGATGATGTTGGATTCGATTTTGATTTAAATCCAGAATTCCTATCTCAGTTCCGTACAGCATATAACGAGGAAGAGGTTGCAAACTTCTTAGATGCAAATTTAGTTGATGGTGTATTCCAGGCATCCAAGATTTTAAGATTTGATTGTACAAGAACAGAATTTATGATGGTTGTATATTCCATTATATTAGCGGTTGAAAAATCCTATGTCGTTGAGATTATAGATGATTCTAGAGTCGAGACGGAAAAGTTTATTATAAAAGACTTTATTATTAGAAAAACATTAGTGTAGGAGAGAGAATATGTTAGACGCATTAGAAAAAATGACAGTTACACAGCAGGGTCAATTTAAAGACACTGCAAACAAGCTACTTGCTTGTACATTCTTATCAAGAGATAAAAAGGATAATAAGGAAGCTTATTATTTCCTAATGAGCTATAAAGAGGTATTTGATGAATTCTTCCAGATTCTAGGATATGAGATTACACTAGATATGCCTACAGGCTCTGTAATGCTATCTGGAGCATCTGCAGCCAATACCCTAAAGCTTAGAAGAGATGAAACCTTAGTATTATTGATTTTAAGACTTTTATATCATGAAAAGATGAAGGATACCTCCTTAAATGAAAATATCGTTTGTGCTGTATCTGATATTCATGAAAAATATGATTATTTAGAAATCAAGAAGAAGCTAAATAAGACAGATTTAGTTTCCTCCTTAAGATTACTTAGACGTTATAATCTAATTGAAATTACAGGTGATGTTACAACATCCTCCTGTAAGCTTGTTATCCTTCCTACCATTTTAATGGCAATTAAGACAGAGGATGTAACAGAGGTATTCAATACCATCAATAAGATTAATGCAGCTGAGGAGGCAAAGTAAGATGAAGAAGCTTGTTAAGGTTAGATTAATCAATTGGCACTATCTTGCTAACGAAACAATTGAATTAAATGGTAATACATTACTTACAGGTCCAAACGCATCAGGTAAATCTACGATCATGGATGCCATTACCTATGTTCTTACTGCAGGTGATACAGCATTCAACCTAGCTGCAAACGAAAAGGGTAAGAGAGATTTAAGAGGTTATGTAAAATGTAAGCTTGGTATGGATGATAGAGAATACCTAAGAAATGGTGATGTCTCTGGTCATATCGCACTACAGTTCCATGATGAAAGAACTGGTCTTGATTTTACCGTTGGTGCAGTCATTGATGCTTTCGGTGATTTAGCACCAGTTAAGACTATTTTCTATAGAAGTGATGAGCCTATTAATGATTCTATGTTCATCTCTGATGAGAAGAGTATTTATGGTGTTGTTGAATTCCGTAAGCATAATCCATTATTTGAATATTATTTAACAAAGAAGGAAGCAAAAAGAGGCTTTAGAAATGCCTTTGGTTCCATCAATGAGGATTTCTATAGATTAATTCCTAAGGCATTAGCATTTAAGCCAATTGCGGATGTTAAGGAATTCATTTATCAAAATATTCTTGAGGAAAAGGAAATCGATGTAACTGCAATTCAAGAATCTATTCGTGCATATAAGGAGCTTGAAATTACATTAAAGCTAATTCAAAGTAAGATTGCAGATTTACATGAAATTGATTTTGTATATCAGGAAATCCTAAAGATTCAAGAGAATAAAGCATATATTGAATATTTAATGCATTTATTTGATGTTGAGGCTGTAAGAAATGATATCAATGATGCAAAGAAGCTAATCGATAAGGAAGAGCAATTAAGAGTTCGTAAAACAAAGGAATTACAGGACTTAGATCAAGAAAATATTTCCCTACAGGAGCGTGCAAGAGAATTATATAACCTACTTGCATCGGATGATACCTTTAAGGCAGAAGAATATACCAATAGAGAAATATTAAAGACTCAGGCAAATATTGCATCCTTAGAGGCAAACCAACAGCAATTCTTAAAGAGAAGTGCAAACTTCAAGGATATTATTAATGCTTTAAGAAAGCTATCTGATGAAAAATTATATAATGAAGCAGCAAATATTAATTTATCCTTAATTAATGTTAATGCTGTTGAAGAAACAAAATTAAGATTAAGAGATATCAATTCTCGTATGCAGGCTTTAATTTCTAAGAAGAACCAAAAGCTAGGTAGCTTAGATTCCTCTCTTGAAGCAATCATCCAAGAAATTAATCAAATTAGTGTTGCATTAAGAGATTTAAAGCAAAATAAGATGAATTATAATCCTCAGTTAGTTCAGATTCGTCAAGAAATCCAGGATGGCTTAAAGAGAATTTATAATTATGATATCAATGTACATATCTTTGCAGAGCTATGTGAAATTGTTGACCCTAAATGGGCAGATACCATTGAAATCTTCTTACGTAATAGAAGATTTATGATGATTGTTGAGCCAAGATATTATGATCAGGCTTTACAAATTTATTCAAGAATTAAAAATAGATATCATTTATATGGTATCGGTTTAGTTAATACAAAGCAGATTCAAAAATTTAAAACATTTGAAAAGAATTCCTTAGCATCTATTATTGAATCCGATAACCCAGATGCAAGAGCGTATATCAATTACACCTGTGGTAATGTAATTATGTGTGATGATCCAATGGAGCTTGAAAAATATCAAACATCTATTACAAATGATCACCTATTATATTCTGGATATACCGTTACAGATTTAAATCCAAATGTAGATAAGCCATTTATGGGTAAGAATGCTGCAGCTAAGGCATCCTCTATTTGGGCTGAAAAGGCTGAAGAGGCTAAGGCAAAATATACTGAGGTTAATTCTGAGGTAGAAAGAGTTTCTAAGGAAATTGAATTATTAAATCAAATTGATATTCGTCCTTTGCTTGAGGACTTAGATAAGGCATTAGAATTAGTTAAGGAACAGGCAGCCTTAGAGGATTTAACTCGCCAGGCTAAGAGAGCTAAGAATGCTACTCCATCTGAGCTTCAGGATGATTATGAAAAGGTTCAGCAATCCATTAAGAATATCGAAAAGAAGAAAATGGATTTATCCATGGAAATCGGTTCTATTGGAACTAGAATTAATGCATTACTTGAGGCTGTAAGCCAAAAGAATAGTGAGCTTGATACATTAACAAATCAGCTTAAGGATTTAGCTAAGGATAATGTATCCTTTGAATCTCGTGCTAAGCAGGAATATGCTGCAATCATTGAAGGACAATCTTTCAAGCAAGCACTTGCATCCTACAAGGAGAAGTATGAAACTGAGGAAGGATCTTATTCTACACTTGTAGATAATTTAGTTGCAAAGCAATTTAATTATGTAAATAAATATAATTCTACATTAACGATCGGTTTATCTGAAATTGATAAGTTCATGGCAGAATTAAATAAGCTTGAAAAGAGTGAGCTAATTACTTATGAAAATAAGGTAAGAAGTGCAAGAGAATCTGCTGAAGTTGTATTCAAGGAAGACTTCATCGCTAAATTAAGAAATAATATCTTAACTGCAGAACAAGAAATTGGAAAGATCAATGATACCTTAAAGAATATCAGGTTCGGTAATGATTCCTATGAATTCATCTTCCCAAGATCAAGTGAATATGCACAATTCTATGACATGGTTACATCCGAGCTTGTAGATTTAAATCAAGGTCTATTCACCTATGATTTCCAAAATAAATATGATGAACAGATTCGTGAATTATTTGAATCCTTATCTCAGGATGAATTAAATTCTAATGGTGCTATGAATAAATTTACGGATTACCGTACATACATGGATTATGATATTAGAATCATCAACCAGGATGGTGAATCCATGACCTATTCTAAGGTATTTAAGGAGAAATCCGGAGGTGAGACTCAGGTTCCATTCTATGTTGCAATTATCGCATCCTTCGTAAGAGTTTATACAAAGATTGGCTTCTCTGGTGGAGATCCTATTGGCATTGTAATGTTCGACGAGGTATTCGATAAGATGGATGGTAACCGTATGAGAGCGATGATGTCCTTCATCAATTCTATGCCACTACAGGTAATTATTGCCTGCCCACCACAAAGAATGGATATCCTACAGGATTATGCAGATACAACCTTAATCATGGTACGTCAGGGTACAAAGGCTAAGGTTTTACCAATGACAAATAAGGAAGGTGCATTACGCTAATGGGTTTATTCTTTAAAAAGAAAAAGGATCCATATCAGGATATAGATTTAGACGAAGAGGTAGCTTTATCTGGTAGAGCCTCTGATAGAATCATCATGGAAAAGATGAATTATGATGATCCTCGTGCAAAGGAGCTACTTGAGGCATTAAGAGCTGGTTCACCACTCGTATTAAATTTTGATGGCATGGATTTACAACAAGCAGATAAATATATGGCATTCTTCCAAGGTGCTGCAATCGCACTTGAGGGAAGAGCAGTAAGAATCAATGAATCTACATTCCTATATGCTAGAAAAGAAGAATTCTTAGATGGCTCATTAAAGGAATTTGTAGATAGCCTACCAAAGGAAAACTAAAAATCGATAACAAAAAAGTGTGAGTCAAAAGCTCACACTTTTTATCTGGTACCATAAAAATATTTAAAATTGGATATTTAAAAGGTATCAGAAAACCATATAATAATAGGCAGGAGATGATTATAATGATTAAAAGAAAAGATTTTTTATTTAAATTAGTTTTAACTGCATTATTTAGTGCACTTGCCTTCGCATTAACCTTTGTAGCTGTACCATTACCTACAGGAGCTAAGGTACATTTAGGTAATTTTGTATGCGTGCTTGCAGGATTGCTTCTAGGACCTATTGTAGGTGGAGTATCTGGGTCCTTAGGTATGGGATTAAATGATATTGCAGCAGGCTATGGTTGGGATACTATTGTAAGAACCTTTATTGTTAAGTTTATTTTAGGCTTTAGTGTTGGATTATTATTTAAATTATTAATTAAAAGAGATAAGGCAACCAAAATTACATTATATTCTTTAACAGGAGTATTCTTCCTATCCTTTTTAGCTACATTATTCTTATTTATCTTTGGTAATCCATATTATGATAAAAATGGGAATCCAGTTTATACCTCAAAGGGCTTTAAGATTTCCTTATTTGGAAATGAAAAGATATTAGAATTATCTGTATTAGTTCCTATATTCTTAGGAGTATTCTTCCTAATTTTAAGCATAGTTATTGTATTTACATTCTTAATTAAGAAAAAGAATAAGGGTAGAGAAAGAGTATATATTGCAATTTCAACGGTTACAGCAATTTCTGTTATCATTAATACCTTAGGTGAATTCTTCCTAAGATGGCTATTAAAGGGAATTGCGGTATCTTCAAGTGAGATAGCACTATTAGATTCTATATCTAAGATTCCATCGAATATCATTACAGGTGTTGCAACGATTCTATTCGTAAGCATTATTTATTTACCATTATATTTAGCCTTATATCATGCAGGCTTTGATAAATATATTATTCATGCGGATATGGAAGTAGAAGAAAATAAAGAATTAGAAATAAAAGAGGCCTAGACTAAAATCTAGGCCAATTTTTACAATTGAATTCTTGTGATGGTTAATTCTGTTTTATCCTTATTCCACTGTGTAGTATAGGTTAAGGATTTATGTCTTGGATGCTTATATAAAATGATTTCGTTACTTAAGGAATCAGCTTCCTCAATGCCTAAGCTTGAGAATGCCTTTTCCATATCACTTTTTAAATCCTCATTTTCAAAATCCTTTGAATAAAAAATAATAGAATCTCCAGCCTGTAGCCCAATCATTTTTGCGGCAATATCTGTATATTCTAAAACATTAACCTCAACCTCTACAAGCTTTTTAACAATTTTCATAAGCCATACCTCCAACATCAATTATTATATACCACATTCATCAAAATATAAAGAATAATATCCTTAACTATAATGAAATAGATAAAATTAATGTATAATAAATATGAGAATGGAGGTATAAAAATGGAAGATAAAACTTATTTATGTATTGATTTAAAAACCTTTTATGCCTCTGTAGAATGTGTAGAAAGAGGCTTAGACCCCTTTACGACAAAGCTAGTAGTGGCAGACCCAGATAGGGAATCTACAACGATTTGCCTTGCTATATCCCCAAGAATGAAGGAGCTTGGTGTACATAACCGCTGTAGGCTTTTTGAAATTCCAAAGGATATATCCTATATTATGGCAAAGCCTAGAATGAAAAAATATATTGAATATTCAGCAAATATCTATGCCATATATTTAAAATATATATCCAAGGAGGATATTTATGTATATTCTATAGATGAATGCTTCATGGATGTTACCTCCTATTTAAATATGTATCAAATATCCGCTTTTGATTTAGCCAAAAGAATCATCGATGATGTCTATAAAACCTATGGTATTACAGCAACTGCAGGAATAGGTACGAATCTATTTTTAACTAAAATTGCTATGGATATTGATGCGAAGCATAGAAAGGATAATTTAGGTTATTTAGATATAGAGGAATTCAAAAAAAGAATATGACACCATAAGCCTATTACAGATATATGGCAAATAGGCTTGGGTACTGCGAAGAGATTAGAAAAATATAATGTATATGATCTATATGGTGTTGCCCATATGGATAAGGATATTCTTTATAAGGAATTTGGCGTGAATGCAGAGGTTTTAATTGACCATGCGAATGGTATAGAGCCAACAACCATTAAAGAAATAAAAGAATATACACCAGAATCCAATTCCATATCCTCAAATCAAATCTTAGGCTCTGGCTATACTTTTAAGGATGCAAGGCTTGCATTTTCTGAGCTTGTTGAAATGTCCATTTTAGATTTAGTGGATCGAGGAGTTGTCTGTTGCGGAATTTCCTTTGGTGTAACCTATAGAGAAAAACAAGAAAAGTGGAGTGATACTGAAAACCCCTACAAAAGATTTATGCCTTCCATGCAATCCTTAAGGCTCGATGAATATGTAAATTCCTATAAAATCCTATATCCCTATTTTATGGAAATGTTCGATAAGAATGTCGATCGATCTCTCATTATAAGAAGTATTGCTATAGGCTTTTATGGTATTAAGGATGAATCCTATAAAACATTAGATTTATTTATGGATGAGGAGGAGCTAAAAAAGGAAGAAAAGCTATCCCATACCATTTTAGATTTAAAGAAGAAATATGGTAAAAATTCTATTTTAAAGGCCCAGGATTTAGAGGAATCGGCAATAGCGAAGGAAAGAAATTCTATGATTGGAGGACATAATAGTGAGTGATTTAAAAAGAGCGAAAATCTTTATGCCCTTTGATGCATTAAAGGGCTTTAAGGAAGCCATTCATGAAAAAGAAAGAATCATAGTAGAAAAAAAGGAGCTTACAGAGGATGATTATAATAAGCTAAATCTTGCATTTTCAAACATTAAAAAGGGCTCTATGGTAAAGGTAGTTTATTATTCTATAGATTCCTACATTGAATTTACAGGCTTAGTATCGGATATTAATCCATCATCAAGATATATCAAGGTAGTAAAGGAGAAGATTTTTTTCGATGATATTCAGGATATAACAATATTAGATTAGGTTATTGTTGAAAACGATGTTTTTGCTTTCATGAAAAAATAAATAATCTTTCATGAAAGTACATTGAATTCGTTCTTGTCAATAGTTGTTTTGCACATATTTTTATAAAAATATTTAATGAAATATTATGTTAATATTAAAAAGAATAAAATAATATTTTTCCTCTTCCCTTTATAAAATAAATCACTATAATAGTTGTGAAAGGTTAGGGTGATTGTTATGAATGATGATGAAATATATTTTGATATGGATGAAAACATGGGATCCTATTATGATTTTAATCTTTTAGATTTACTAGAAGAGGATGCATATAACAATCCAAAGGATACCAATCAAGATAAAGATAAGCTTATGGTTAAATTAGGATAATAGAATTTAAAAGCTCGTATGAGCTTTTTTTCTTTTGTTTTGTTATAAAATTATATATAATAATGGTGATGAGATAGGAGTGATTCTGTGAAAAAAATATTAGCTATTGGTGAAGCCTTAATTGATTTCATTGCAAATGAAGTAGGCTATAGTGTCAAAGATGTAAAATCCTTTACCCCTAAGGTTGGTGGAGCACCTTGTAATGTTTGTGGTGCTGTATCTAAGCTTGGTGTACCATCTGGTATGATCACTATGCTTGGTATGGATCAATTTGGGGATAAGATTATTGAATATTTAAAGGAGAATAATGTTTCAACAGAATATTTATATAGAACAAATGAAGCATCTACCTCCTTAGCCTTTGTATCTAAGCTATATAATGGAGATTCGAATTATACCTTCTTTAGAAATCCTGGTGCGGATATGCTACTAGAGCCAGATAAAATTAAGAAGCTATGGTTTAGAAATACCTATGCACTCCATTTTTGTAGTGTAGATATTGGACCATTTCCAATGAGAGAATCTCATTTAAAGGCGATAGAATATGCAAAGGAAAACGATGCGATTATTTCCTTTGACCCAAATATAAGATTAATGCTATGGAAAAGTGAGGTATCCTTAAAAAATGCCATTCATCAGTTTATTCCACTTTGCCATATTTTAAAAATATCCTCAGATGAGCTTGAATTCATTACAGGCTGTAAGGATATTAAGGATGCATTACCTCACCTATTCCAAGGAACAGTAGAATTAATTATCTATACGAAGGCTTCTGATGGTGCTGAAGCCTACACGAGATTACATAGTGCCTCTGTCGATGGTATTAAGGTTTCTAATGTCATTGATACGACCGGTGCTGGAGATGGCTTTATTGGCTCCTTCTTAGCACAGCTTGCTAAGAAGAGAATGACCTTATCTGAAATTAGAAATCTAGATTCTAGAGACTTATATAGGCTTTTAGATTATTCGAACCGCTTCTGTGCAAAAAGTATTACAAGAGAGGGTGCTATCGCATCCTATCCAAAAGAGGATGAGATGATCTAATGGATAAGGAATTTGTAATAAGCTATTATAATGGAAAGCATTATTTAAAGCTTGGTGTATATTTTATATTCCTACTTTTAACATTTTTAGTCTTTATCACCCCTATGGGTGATATAAGATATACCTTTTTATTCTTTTCCCTATTTTTACCTTTACTTGTATTTGAATTCATTTATTATCATAAAATCTTAAAAGAAATCAGCAAGGATTTATATAAAACAGCAATTATGCAAATTGCTAAAATGAGCATAATTGAAATGAAGAATAAAAATGTTGGAATTGAATTTCAAGGTAAAATGAACGGTAAAATCGTCATATTAAAGCTATACAATATGGATATAGCACATAAGTCTATTATGGACAATTTAAAAAGATATAAATATGTTGAAATGGAATATTATCCTAAGACAAATTTGGTTAGAGGATATCATTCTAGATTGGAGTTAAAATGAGCAAAGAAGAATTAAAGGGCTATATCGATGAAATAATTAAGGATCCAGATCTTAATATACTAAGCTATTTACTTGTGGATATCGATTTAACTATGGAAATCATAGGAGAATCTACAGATTTAGAATTCTATTATTTAAGTGATTATTTTGAGGATATCGCCTATATGTCTAATAGAAAGGAATTTATAGATTGTATAAGAGATAGATTCATTGAAATGAAGGATAATAGCCTAGATTTACTTCATGTATGTGATATGATTAAATATGCAGAGGATGTATTTCCTGTAGAAGAATACTAATAGGGTAGTCTATAGACTACCCATCTTTTTTTCTATTTCATTTAATGCTATAATCAAAAAAGAGGTATGAAATGATATTAAATATTAGTGGTAGATGCGATATATGTGCATTCTATAGTAAATGGTTAGAAAATAGAATCGATGAAGGATATTATGATGTAAGAAATCCATTTAATAAAAGCTTAGTATCTAGAATATATGAGGAGGATATCGATTTATATGTCTTTTGTACAAAGAATCCTATCCCTGTACTTCCTATATTAGATAAAATTAAAAAGCCTATTTATTTTATGGTTACCTTAACAGGGTATCATAAGGATATTGAGGTCAATGTACCTGATAAAAGATTAATATTGGAATCTATTAAGGAATTATCTCGTATATTAGGTAAGGAAAATGTCGTTTTAAGATATGACCCTATATTGTTAAATGATATATATACAGTAGAATACCATCTAAAGGCTTTAGATAATTTAATGCAGCAATTAGATTCCTATATCGATGAAATTATTTTTTCCTTCATGGACGATTATAAAAATGTAAGAAAAAATTATGTCAAAATGAAATGCCATGAAATAAAGGAAGATGAATATATTAAGCTTGCAAAGGGCTTTAAGATATTAGAAGAAAAATATCATATCAGGCTTAAAAGCTGTCTTGAGGATGATGTATTAAAATTTGGCTTTAGAAGGGGCGAATGCCTATCTAAGGAGTTAGTATATCGCTTGACGAAGAAAACCTTTAAAAAATGGAAGGAAAGGGATTGTGGATGCCAAGAGATTGTAGATATTGGTGCATATAATTCCTGTAATCATAGATGTATGTATTGTTATGCGAATTTTAATGAGGATGAAATTATAAAAAATATGGGTGAGCATGATCCTAAATCAAGCTTACTCATAGGACATATCTTAAATACAGATATCATTAAAAGAAGGAGGAAATAATATGTTTTTTAAGAAAAAGGAAAATATAGAAGAATATGATAAAGAGAATTTAATTCCTATTTTAATGCAATCGATATGTACAGGTGAGATAGTTGCAGGATTCAAGGATAAAAGAACTAAGAAATTTAATGAGGTTATGTTAATTAGAAATGATAATGATTTAAAGGCATTTATGAAAAAATATGGATTAAAAGAAATTCCTAAAAAGGAATATTAGGAAATTCATATAATTTGTGGTAAAATTGATGTTGAATGGAGTGGTATATATGAAATTATCAAAAAGAATACTTTCTTTAGCTTTTGTAGGCTTAAGTGTATTATCCTTATCCTCATGCTTAATCCTAGATGGTAAGGGTACAAGAGTAAAGAAGGATTTAAGTTATACATGGAATGATGCAGATTATGATGCCTTATTAAAGAATATGGATCGCTTTGAAAAAGCTATAAAGGGTAAGGATGATTTTGAGCTTGTTGGATCTTGGCTATCCGTTCAAAGATCAATTTATGCTTGTGCAACCTATAGAACGATTGAGCATATCAATTATGCTCAAGGAGATGATTCTGCATACGATAGATATATGTATTTTTATGATATCGTATCTCTTGCTTCTAAATGGCAGGAAAGCTTATATCAGGATATGTATGATTCTGCATATAAGGATCAATTCTTCCAAGGCTATACAGAAGAAGAAATACAAAAGCTTATCAATTCAAAAAAGCCTGATGCCTATTATGAGCTTGAAAAGAAGCAAGAGGAATTAGTTAAGGGCTATAGAGATTTAACGGATGAAGAGATTCAAGATCATACGGCAGATATCTATTTAGCCTTAGTTAAAAATTATAAAGAGGAAGCAAGGCTATTAGGCTATGATTCCTTTATAGATTATGCTTATAAGGATATCTATGAAAGAGAATATACTCCAAATGAGGTATCTACCTTTAATGGCTATGTAAAGGATACAGTATTGCCTTTAATGCAAAATTTAAAGGCTTTGAGAGAGGATAAGGTAAATGCCTTAACCGAAGAGGAAAAGAATAGAATTAATTCCTTCCATACCGCAAATTATAATACGATGATGGAGGATATTAAGGATTATGGTACATTTATTGGAGATTCCTATAAGAATTCTTTAGATTTTATACTCAAGGATGGCTATATAAGGCTAGGTGGAGATAATGCGAATATCGATGGTGCATTTACTACCTATTTATATATGGATTCCCTAGATCAGCCGATTATCTATTTTGGTCCAAGCTACCAAAATACACTAACCTTCATTCATGAATTTGGTCACTATAATAATTTCAAGGTAAATGGAGCGGGTGCAATGAGCTACGATTTAGCAGAAACTCATTCTCAAGCCAATGAATTATTATTCCTTGCATGGCTTTCCAAAAATGATAAATCCTTCACACAAAATGTAGTCGATGTATTACATATTGATGAGGTATTAGATGCATGTAGAGTAATCATTTTAGCCACTATGGTCAATGATTTTGAATATAGGGTATATCATTCTAGTGATACACTTTCAGTAGCTGATTTTGATACTTATTATCAGGAAGCAGGAGATGCCTTAGGTGGATATGATACCATTATGGATGCCATTTATGGTGAGAATAAGGCAAACGCTACGGCTTATTGGAAAAGAGTAGTATTAGAAAATCCTTGTTATTACATTAGCTATGCGATGAGTAAGATTCCATCCTTAGAAATTTATTCCTATGCAAGAAATGATCTTGCTCTAGCAAGGCAAAAATATAAAAAGACCTATACACTTGAAAATAATTTAAAATTAACTGAATTTTTAAGAGTTCTTGATAATGCAGAGCTTTATAGTCCATTTGATTCTAAAGCATTTGATTTAATTGAATCTCTAAACATTATTGAAACAAATTCATAGTATTCGTATCATTATTCTATAAATTTTATCTTTAAAATTGATTAAGAATACAATTTGAATTATAATAATATGTAAGAAAGGAGATTTAAAAATGAAAAAAATATTAAAATACTCTGGATTCATTTCTTTAGTATTGGTAGTAGTAGCATTCATCTTAATGATGGCTACAAATGCAATTGTTGTAGGTAGTGGTAGCTTACAACTTGTAACTAAGGGTACAGTTGCTATCTTTGGAGAAACCACTAGTACAATTTTAGGTGATGTTAAGACTAATCCTTCTGTACTAGCTTTACTTGCTTGGATTTTCTTAGTTGCAGGCTTAGTTATCGTATTATTAGGTATTGTTCTACCTTTATTAAAGGTTCATGCACTAGAGAAGTTTGCAGGCGTATTAAACCTAGTTGCAGTATTATTATTCGTAGTTGCAGGTG
>JAFPIE010000255.1 GCA_017388605.1 Acholeplasmatales bacterium
CATAAAATCCATTCCTATATCTTTATAATATCCCATATTTAATTTTAATAGCTCATCTCCAATTTTAGTAGACGTGAAAACCCCATCATATATATATTCATAATTATTAATATATTCTAATAGCTTAGAAAGAAGCTTTTCCTCTCCATAAAATAATAAAGGAAATGATTCAACTCTTATAGCCAAAAGCTTTTGATTATCTTCTTCGATTTTTAATGCATAATTTGATTTAGATATCTCCTTTAATGCCAAAGAATCTACTATAATTAGGCTTGTCATATAAGGATTTAATTCCAAGTAGGATAGATTTTCCTTTAAAAATTCATCCCCATTTTTATATTCCTTTATCATAAGCATCACCTCCAAAAAAATGGCTAGTATTAGAAAGAATATACACCAATTCTCTTTAAAAAACAATTCCAATTGTTGCCTACATTTCTTTAAAATTCTACTTTTTTTACTTGTAATTTCAAATATTTGTCATAGTGGTCTATAAATTAAGTCAAAAAATGATACTTTTTTTGAAATCATTTTATAATTATTATAACAGTGTACTTATACGAGGAGGTAAAAATAATGAAAAAATCTAAAGCTATTTTGTTTCCGTTGTTAGCTGCTTTTACTCTAGCCACTTCTGTTAGCTGTAATAATAGCGATAATACTGTAACAGAAACAGAAACACAAAACATTAAATTTACAATAACTACCAAAAATAGTGATTCATTTGCAGGAAGTGCAACAGAATTAAATGGGGTTACCTATGATGCCGGTACAACCGTACGCTTAGTTGCAACTGCAAGCTTTGGCTATTCCTTCTTAGGCTGGTATGATGGGGATACCCAAATTACAAGTGAAACCGAATATTTACTTAAGCTAGAATCAAATTTAGAATTAACTGCAAAATGGAAAATGGAATTCCAAACCTATGCATTAAATACGATAAATACGAATTCTAATGCAGGTGATATTACAGTTCATGAGGATAGCCGTATTAAAGAAAATACCAATGTCACACTAAAGGCAAACCCAAAGGAAAGCTATAAATTTATTGGTTGGTATGAGGGAGATACTTTATTAAGTCAAGATAGAATCTATACATTTACAATGAATCACAATACCGTAATTCAAGCAAAATGGGAAAGCCTAAGTGCCTTTATAATAAACACAATTAATGATAATCCAGAATCTGGAGATATTACATCCTTTACAAATCAAAAGTATTATGATGGCGATTTAGTAGTCTTAAATGCAGAGGCAAAGGATGGATATACATTTATTGGTTGGTACATCGATGATGTTTTACTTAATAAAAGCACTAGCTATTCCTTTAAGATTTATTCTGATATAACCTTAACTGCAAAATGGGCAAAAACCTATGAATTCTCAACAGTAAATGAGGATACTTCATGTGGTACAATTACTTCTTTTACAAAGGAAATCTTTAAAGAGAATGATGAAATCACTGTTGAAGCAACCCCAGCTACAGGATATGTATTTGCTGGTTGGTATAGTCAAGATACTGTAGTAAGTACTTCTCCTACATTTAAGTTTAAAATTAATGCGGATTTAACTCTAACTGCAAAATGGGCAACATCTGTTACATTATCCACCATCAGCGATAACAATAATGGATATGTAACTCCATATAGTAATAAATCCTTTGAAATAGGAAGTAGCGTTACCTTAGAGGCTTCTGGATATCCAGGCTATTTATTTGATGGATGGTATAGTAAAGATACTTTAGTAAGTAATTCTGCTACCTATACATTTACTATAGATAGTAGTTTAGAATTGACAGCTAAATGGAAGGTAAATTCCAATATTGCATATAGACAAGACCAATTTACATTTGAAAACGA
>JAFPIE010000256.1 GCA_017388605.1 Acholeplasmatales bacterium
AGCAAAACTATTTAAATTAAGTCTAGAAGAGGTAGAAAAGTATATTGGATAAAGGAGCGGAATGCTCCTTTATTTTAAATTTACGTACTCTTTATCTAAAGATAAAGTGTTATTTTCTTTCTTGTAATTTTTATTAGAAAATGATAAAATAAAAAAGTATATAAAATTGTTGATGAAGCAGGATAGAATTTATCATTCCATAGCGAGGATAAGATGGTGAAAGTATCTGTATGAGATTTCTATTGGGCACTTCTGAGATCTTTTAACAAAAGACGTACCAGGCGTTAACGGTAAAGAGAGCGTAAGCTGAAGTAAGGTGGCACCACGACAAAATCGTCCTTATTCCTATTTTCATATGGGATAAGGACTTTTATTTTTTGAGGTCAATATGATAACATATCTAAAGCCTAAACGATTAGGAAATATTTTCTTAAGAGAAATTGAAGAAGCAGATTACTTAGATTTCTATTCTATTGGTTCTGATAGTGAAGTTTGTAAATACTTAAATTGGGGACCATTTATAAAGCCCTATGAGGCTTTATATACGATTAAAGAAATCTTTAATCAAAGACCTATAGAAGATATGCTTCCTAAGGGATACGCAATACTTATGGATAACCATATGATTGGAATGATTGATTTTCACTCAGAAAATCAAAAACAGAATTCCATTGAAATTGGTTATTTCTTAAGTAGAAAATATTGGGGATTAGGTATTATGCATAGAGCTTTAACCTATATGGTAGATTTAGCCTTTAGCTTAGGCTTTGATAAGGTTTATTTAGGAAGTATCGTTGACAATTTAAGAAGTATTCATTTAATTGAATCCTTAGGGTTCAAATATGAATATGAGAGTGTAGGAGAGGATAGTAGTAATCTTTTACACATTGTAAAATATTATTCAAAATATAAGAATGAGGAGTGATTATTATGATTACAAAGCCAAAGGGTACCTATGATGTATTACCTTTAGAATCTAAGGAATGGCAAAAGCTTGAAGAAGTAATCAGGAAGATATGTAAGCTTTATAACTATAAAGAAATACGTACACCTATTTTCGAATCAAGTGATGTCTTCCATAGAGATCAAAATGATACATCGGATATGGTAACAAAGGAAACCTACGATTTTAAAGATAGATCCGATAGAGGAATTACCTTAAGACCTGAGGGCACTGCAGGTGTTGCAAGAGCGTTTGTTGAAAATAAGCTTTATGTAGATAATCCTGTATCGAAATTATTCTATATGGGACCAATGTTCCGATATGAAAGACCACAAAAGGGAAGAAATAGACAATTCTCTCAATTTGGTGTTGAAGCATTAGGTAGTGATTCACCATATATTGATGCTGAGGTCATCGCGCTTGGTGCATCCTTAATCAGGGCTTTAGGCTTAAAGGATGTTACTGTAAAGATTAATTCCTTAGGTGATGAGGAATCTAGAAGCAAATATAAAGAGGTATTAGTAAATTATTTCTCTAAATACCAGGATTGTCTATGTGAGGATTGTAAGAATCGTCTTGTTAAAAATCCACTTAGAATATTAGATTGTAAGGTAGATAGAGATCAAGAATTCTTTAAGGTAGCACCAAAGATTAATGACTATTTAAATCAGGAATCTAAGGATAGATTTAAAAAGGTATTAGATTCACTTGATTCAATGGATTTAAAATATGTTATCGATGTAATCTAGTAAGAGGACTTGATTATTATTGCCACACAGTATTTGAGCTTGAGGTAAATGTGCCTGAATTTGGTGCTCAAAACGTTATTGGTGCTGGCGGAAGATACAATAAATTAATTTCTGATTTGGGTGGACCATTAACCCCAGGTGTAGGTATGGCCTTCGGTATGGAAAGATTACTTCTTGCAACCAATTTTGCAGGAAAGAAATTAGCTCATGATGATTCCATCCATGCATATTTTATTGCCTTAGGTGAAAAAGCAGAAAAGGAAGCATTAAAGATTATGAATGCTTGTAGAATTGGTGGACTTTCCTGTGAGATGGATTACTTAAATGGATCCCTTAAGAGCCAATTTAAAAAGGCAGATAAGAATAATGCAAGATTTACGATCATTTTCGGTGAAAATGAGCTAGAAGAAATGAAATGTAACATTAAGGATAATGAAACTGATGTTCAAGAAACAATCTCATTACTTGAGGTTTATAATTATATTTTAGCAAAGCTAAATAAGGCAAGTGCTTGTAACACCTGCCCTTCAAAGAATTAGAAAGAGGGAATTTTAAAATGAAAAGAGTTATGCTAAAGGACATAAAGCTTGGTGAGGTTAATCATGTCGCAGGCTTTGTTGAGTCCATTAGAAACAAAAAAGCTATGTGCTTTATTGTTTTAAGAGATGTATCTGGTAAGCTTCAGCTTACAATTGAAAAGGCAAATCATCCAGAAATGGAGGAGACTCTATCTAAGATTACAGTAGATAGTGTAATTGAGGCTGAGGGTAAGATTTTAGCTTCTGAATATGTAAAGCTAAATGGAATGGAAATGTATCCTGATACTATTTCTATTGATAGTATTGCAGAGCCATCTCCAATTGTTGCCCCTAAGGGACAGGAAACCAATATCGATTTAAGATTGGATTATAGATGGATCGATTTACGTACAGATAAGAATACACTTATGTTTAAGTGTCAATCCTATTTCGTAGCTAAGTGTAGAGAATTCTTAGTAGAAAGAGATTTCATCGAAATCCATTCACCAAAGCTAATTGGTGCAGAATCTGAATCTGGTGCTGGTGTATTCAAGGTAGAATACTTCGATAGAAATGCATACTTAGCACAATCTCCACAATTCTATAAGCAGATGGCTATGGCATCTGGCTTCGAAAGAATTTTCGAGTGTGGTCCAGTATTTAGAGCAGAAAAGTTTGCATCACGTAAGCATGCAACAGAATTCACAGGCTTTGACCTTGAATTCTCCTATATTGATTCCTATCATGATGTAATGCATATGGAAGAGGAAATGCTTGCCTATGCACTAAAGGGTGTTCATGATAAATATGGTGAAGAGGTAAAGAAGGTATTTGGTATTGATATTGTAGTACCTACATTACCATTCCCCGTAATGGATTTACATGATGTATATGATGAGCTTGAGGCTCGTTATGGCTATAAGGTTCCTGAGGAGGAAAAGGGTGATTTAACTACAGAGGGTGAAAGATTAGTTCAGAAGCTTTCTATGGATAAGTTCAATCATGAATTCCTATTTATCACAGGCTACAGCAAGGAATGTAGAGCATTCTATCATATGAGAGATGAGAAGGGTGTACCTTGTGGATACGATTTAATTTGGAAGGGCTGTGAAATCACAACTGGTGCACAGCGTGAGCATAGATATGAAATCCTAAAGGCTCAAGCAGAGGAGAAGGGCTTACATGATGATGTTGCCTTCTATCTAGATTTCTTTAAATACGGCTGCCCTCCTCATGGAGGATTTGGAATTGGTGTTGACCGTATTACCATGATTATGTTTAATGAAGGTATCAAGGATGCGATGTTCATCTTCCGTGGACCTGATCGACTAAACCCATAAAATAAAGGAGAAAATGATATGAATTATATTAGCTGGGATGAATATTTCATGGGAGTTGCCTTACTTTCTGCAAAAAGAAGTAAGGACCCAAACACCCAAGTAGGTGCTTGCTTGGTAAATGATGATAAAAGAATTATTGGTATTGGCTACAATGGCTTCCCAAGAGGCTGTAGCGATAATGAATTCCCTTGGGGAAAGGGAGATATAGACCCATTAAATACCAAATACCCTTATGTAGTACATGCTGAGGCTAATGCAATCCTAAATTCAAACGCAAACCTAAAGGGTGCAACCCTTTATGTTTCCCTATTCCCTTGTAATGAATGTGCAAAGCTAATCATTCAATCCGGAATTAAAAAGATCATTTATATGAGTGATAAATATGCTGGTACACCAATGAATTTAGCATCTAAGAAGATGCTAGATTCAGCAGGTATAAAGTATGAAACCATGAGAGAAATAGAGGTATTTGTTAAATAATGGATATCCTAAAATTTTATTTTAAAAAATTTTGGGTATTATTTCTATTTATCATTCCATCCTTGGTATTCTTCTTTCTATGTGTAATTCGTACGAATCGTGCCATTATATTGAAGGGAGATACAACCTTATTTACATCCGTTATCAATATACATACAGAAAATGAGCAAAAGGGCTCATTTTCTACCATTTATGTATATAATGTAGAAAAGGCTACTCTATTTCAAAATTTCATTGCAGAGCATTCTTCTATATCTGAATCCTATGAAATGAGTGCAACATCGACACATATTTCTGGAATGGAATCCTATCATGCAGGAAAAATCCAATATAATTCCAGTATAGGTAATGCGCTAGTACTTGCCTATAGTGAGGCATCTAAGGAAGATCCTACTATAAATCTAGATTATAAATTTATTGGATATCAAATTACCTACTATGGACCAAATTCAAGCTTCCGTATTGGAGATTTAATTAAAGGTATTTATTCTAAACCTTTTGGAAGTGTCGTTATGGTTGATGAGGATATGGATTTATATAAGGAAATTCTTACAAGCTATGAAAGATGTGATGAGGATTATTTCATCATAAGTAGAAATGGTACAATGATGAATATTCCTTATATTAAAAACGTAAATACCTTTAATGCCTATGGCATTTATGAATATAATTCTATAAAATCAAATCCATCATTTGAGGTTTCCTCCAATTTAATTGGTGGACCCTCAGGTGGATTACTTCAAACCCTATCCATTTATAACCAATTAGTGAAAGAGGATTTAACTCATGGCTTAAGAATTGCAGGTACAGGTACAATATCTCCAAATGGCAATGTTGGCATTATTGGTGGTATCAAAGAAAAAATACCTACCGCATTTGATGATAAAATGGATATATTCTTTTGTGCAAAAGGAAACATAGAAGAAGCAAAGGAGGCTTATAATAGGCTTCCGAATCAAAATATGAAGCTTATTGAAATTGAAACATTCTATGATGCATTAAATTATTTAAAGGAGGGCTATAAAAATGACTTCGGAAGTGAAGAATAAAACCTATTTCAATATTCAAGATGAAATTGATAAATTAAATATATCTAAAAAAGAAAAGATTATTGCACTTTTAATCGCACTAGCATCAGGACTTGCTATAGTAGCTGGTCCTATCGCTATTTTTGCGAATTTGATGATGTTTACAAATTATCAGGTTACCCTAGCATTTTTAATTGCTCTAATGGTTATTGTATTTGCATTCTTAACGGATTTTATCTATCTACATTTAATTACCAAAAGACGAGTAGAGGGATTATATCATGTTTGGAGTATTAATGTTTTAATTTTAACCTTCGTTGTATTAATTGTATGCTTTATATTAACAAAGCTAGTATTTAAATTATTTTAATTTGGGAGGAATCTATTTATGTGGATTACTGCATTTTTATTTTTGATATTGGTAATCGGTGATCAAGTAAGCAAATATTTTGCAATGATGATTGACCCAAAAAATCCAATTGAGATTGGCTCATTTGTAAAATTCCAATTAGTTTACAATAAAGGTGCTGCCTTTGGCCTTGGAGAAAATTTTGCCTGGATTTTAGTTGTTATTAGTGGTGTTGCAACCATTCTTCTTGGCTATTTAGCCATGAGAAATGACTGGAAGCATGGTAAATTTAATGCCATTGGTACTACCATGGCATTTGCCGGCTGCGTTGGAAATTTAATTGATCGAGTATTAACCCTAGTAGGACTTAGAGATGGTGTTGTCGACATGATTTCCTTTGGTCCATGGAATTGGTTCATAGGCTTATTCAATGGTGGAGAAAACACATTTAATGTTGCTGATGTATTACTTGTTTTTGGTTTAATCATTCTTATTATTGATTATTTATTCTTATACGATAAGAGAGCAAGAAAATATGGATATTACAGTAAAAGAAAAAAATCATGAAAATTTAAGACTAGATAAGGTATTAACCGAATTAATTCCTGATAAAACAAGAACCTATATCTTAAAAATGATTGAAGAAGAAAAGATACTATGTAATGGTAAACCATTTAAGCCTAGCCAAAAGGCTCAAGTGGGGGATGTTTTAACCATTTTAGATATTGAGCCTAAACCACTTGAGGTGAAGGCAGAAAACTTAAATTTGGATATCGTATATGAGGATTCTGATGTCGCTATAGTCAATAAGCCAAAGGGAATGGTTGTGCACCCAGGTGCAGGTAATTATGAGCAAACCCTAGTGAATGGCTTATTATATGAGCTTGATGATTTATCTGAAATTAATGGAGTTATAAGACCTGGTATCGTTCATAGAATCGATAAGGATACCACAGGACTATTGATGATTGCAAAAAACGATAAGGCAAGCCTTTCCTTAACCGAGCAACTTAAAAATCATTCCTGCAAAAGAAGATATGTTGCCCTAGTTTATGGTGAATTCTCTGAAAAGAAGGGAAGAATTAACGCTCCAATTGCTAGAAGCAAGGAGGACAGAAAGAAAATGGCTGTCGACAAAAACGGTAAGGAAGCCATTACGAATTTTACTGTCCTAAGAAGATTTAAGGGCTATACCTTAATTGAGTGTGCACTTGAAACCGGAAGAACCCACCAAATTAGAGTTCACCTAGAATACATTGGGCATCCTCTAGTTGGCGATCAAACCTACGGTAGACGCAAGGTCATTGGAGATCAAGGCCAATTCCTACACGCAAAAACCATAGGCTTTATTCACCCCACAACAGGCGAGTGGATGGAATTCGATTCAGAAATTCCTGAATATATGACAAATTTTATGAATACCTTAGAAGAAATAAAGGATAAAAATGAGAAGTAAGCTTTATATCATACACCAAGTTGTACTTGGTGTAATCTATATCGCTATGATTGTATTTTTCATCTTTAAATGCTTAGAAACAGGAAGTGAATCTATAGAATCCTCAAGGAGGGTTTCAGATTCTATTGCAGAGGTTATCAATCATACGATAGGAGAAGGTACTATTGATAAGGAAAGTGTATCTTTCCAATCCTTCATAAGAAAATTTATAGGGCATTATAGCTATTTTGTTTTCTTTGGATTTATATCTACATTCTTTTATTTATCCTTTAGAAAAAGATTTAAAGCTATAATACTTATATCTATATCCTTTACTATTGCCTTTCTATTTGCCTTCATTAGTGAATTTTGGCTTGAGGGGGTAACGAGCGGTAGAGGAGCTTCCATAAATGATGTATTCATCGATTTTTCAGGATCTTGTACATCAGGCTTAGTTATTGTTCTAATTTTTTATATTAGGTCATTAAAAAGACCTAAAATTTTCGAAAATTATACCGAATAATGCATTCGGTATTTTCTTTTTTTCTATAAATGTGTTATA
>JAFPIE010000257.1 GCA_017388605.1 Acholeplasmatales bacterium
GCCTTACTTAAATACTGTCCTGTTGGATTATTTGGTGTACAAATTAAGACAAGCTTAGGATTATATTCCTTGATTGCTGTAATCATATCCTCTACATGGAAGATATAATTTTCATCCCCATATACAGGTATATATTTTGCACCTACAAGCTCTGTAAATACCTGATACATAGAAAATGATGGGGAAAAGCCTAAGACAGTATCACCTACCTCAAGTGTAGCTCTGAACATTACATCAAGTAATTCATCAGATCCAACACCAACCGTTACATTTTCTTTTTCGATACCATAGTGCTTTGCAATAGCTAAATCTAAATCATTCTCATCCATATCTGGATAACGATTAAATTCTATAGCGGATGCAGCCTTTTTTATTTCATCAACTACCTTTTTAGGTGGTTCTACTGGCGATTCGTTCGCATTTAGAATAATACCATCTAAAATAAGTTCAGAATGATATGGCTTCATAGAGCTGAAGCTCTTTTTCATATATTTCATATTATTCTCCTCTTACTCTAGCACTTAAGGCATGCATACCTAAGCCCTCAGCCTCTGCAAACGTATCAACATCATCAATTAGCTTTAGACAAGCCTCATGAGAGAATTCAATTAAAGAGGATTTCTTAATGAAATCATCGACTCCTAGTGGAGAGAAAAATCGTGCTGTACCTACCGTAGGTAAGACATGGTTAGGTCCTGCCATATAGTCTCCTAGTGCCTCAGCGGCATAGTGACCAATGAAGATTGCACCTGCATTATCGATTTTATCAACAATGCTTCTTGCATCATCTAAAGCAAGCTCTAAATGCTCTGGAGCTAGTCTATTCGTATAGACGATAGCATCATCAATAGAATCAACGACAATAATCTTAGAGCAATTGGTTAAGGATTCACTCAAGATATTCTTTCTTGGGGAATTATTATAATATTCAATCAATTGCTTCTTAATTTCAACGGCCTTATCATAATCTGTAATGAATAAAGTGGATGATGCTTGCTCATCATGCTCTGCTTGACCTAAAAGGTCTGCAGCTACATAATTTGTTTTACATGTTTTATCTGCAATAATAGCAATTTCAGATGGTCCTGCGATGGAATCAATTCCAACAAGTCCATAAACCTCTCTTTTTGCTAAAGCAACAAAGATATTACCAGGTCCTACGATTTTATCTACTCTTGGAATAGAATTTGTTCCATAAGCAAGGGCTGCAATAGCCTGTGCACCACCAACCTTATATAGGTGATCTACCTCACATACATATGCTGCAGCAAGAACTAAAGGATTAATATATCCCTTTGGGGATGGAGTAACCATAATGATTTCCTTTACTCCTGCAACCTTAGCTGGAAGTACATTCATTAATACACTTGATGGATAGGCAGCCTTACCACCGGGTACATATACACCAACCCTTTTAAGTGGTGTAATCTTTTGACCAAGCTTTGCACCAATCGAATCCTCATATTCCCAGGTTTCTCTTTTTTGGTGCATATGATAGCTATAAATTCTATCCTTACTTTTAAGTAATACATTTTTTAATTTTTGATCTAAGGATTCAAAGGCTAGCCTTTGAGCTTCCTTAGATATTTCTATATCTTCAATTTTAAAATTAGGATCATCAAATTTCTTTGTATATTCCTCTAATGCCTTATCACCATTAGCTGAAACATTGGCTACAATGTCTTTAACAATATTAGAAAAATCACCAGAATTGACAGCTCCTCTTTTCTTTAAGACATTGAAGTATTCTTCAATATCCTTCTTTTCTCTAATAATCTCTATCATTTTATTTCTCCTTTAAAAGTGCTCTAAATCCCTCTACAACAGAAGAAATTTCATCATATTTTGTCTTAAGTGATGCAGGATTTGCGACTAATCTTGCAGATAGATCATGAATAGTAGTAACATCCTCTAGTCCATTTTCTCTTAGAGTTCTACCAGATTCAACAATATCTACAATACAATCGGATAATCCAGTAATAGGAGCAAGCTCAACACTACCATTTAATTTAATGATAGTTGTGTTTTGTCCCATAGAATCAAAATAAGCCTTTGCAATATTTGGATATTTTGTTGCTACTCTTAAATTGACTATATTTTTATATTTATCTCCATCTTCCTTAGGTGCACATACACACATACGACATTTACCAAAGCCTAAATCTAATAGCTCAGCAATATCTCTTTTTTCTTCTATGATGGTATCCTTACCAACAACACCTAAGTCTGCAACTCCATTATCTACGAATGTAGGTACATCCGATGGTTTTGCTAAAAAGAATCTAAAATTACCCTGCTCGATGATTAATCTTCTATCCTCATCATCGATTTTAATATCACAAAGGTTTAATTCCTTTAGCATTTTAAAAATCTTATCTGCAAGTCTTCCTTTTGATAATGCGAAGGTTAACATTTTTCTACCTCCCAAAGCGTACATGCATTATTTTTATATTCGATAACGGCATCAAAGCCATTTTCCTTTGCGTAATCTAAAGCTAATTCTTTGGATTCAAATGGAACCTCAGAAACAATAATACCCTTTTCTCTTAAGGATATATTTTCCTTATGCTCTAAAATAAAGGATTCCTTATCGGAAATAGATAGATATTTCTTATGGGAAACATCAATTAAATGATTCGAAAGACAATAGCTTGCTAAAACATCAATATCTAAACCAAAGCCAATATCCTCTAAATCCTTACCATAATGCTTGAATAGCTTATCGCATCTACCACCACTAATGACACTCTTCTTTGCACCTTCAACATAAAAATTGAAGATAATACCGGTGTAGTATTCTGCATAAGAATAAATGGAAAAGTCAAAAATAATATTTGATATTCCCAAATCATTTAAATGGTTATATAGATCCTTTAGGTATAATAATTCATTTAAGGATGTCATTCCATCTAATTCCTTAATTAGATTTTCTAGATATTTTAATCTTCCACCCTTTAGCATTAAATCAATTAAAAAGGATGCCTTATCCTCATTTAATGTTTTGGATAATAAACCTCTTAGGGTTACATAATCCTTAGAATCAATTAAAGAATAAATTTCCTTTTTTACATCTCCTTCAATACCAAAATCCTTAAATAATTGGCTTAGGAAGGATGAAGATCCTAGATGGATGGTGAAGTCACATACGTTGCAATGTCGCATAGTCTCGCTTGCTAAAGCGATGGTGGCAATATCTGCCCAAAGTCCTTTTGCACCAATGAATTCGACACCAGCCTGTAAGAACTGATGATTCTTTCCTTGGTATAATCTTGGGTAACGGAAGGTATCTGCAATATAGCAATACTTCTTTGCGCCCTTTGCCAAAGAAGTATTAGAGCAAACGAATCTTGCGATAGACGCAGTCATATCGTTACATAGCGCTAATACCTCTCCTTGACGATTGATAAGGTTATAAAGGTCTGGCTTTTGCATTCCATCTAAGGAATATACATCAATATATTCCAAGGTTGGAGTTTTTATAAGCTCATAGCCATAGGACTCAAATACATTTAGTACTCTAGCCTCTATTTCCTTTTTGACTAACATTTCGTTTCCGTAGGTGTCCTTAAATCCTTCAGAAACATGCAACTTATAATTTTTCATGTGTTCATCTCCATACAAAAAATATTTTTAATATTTTAGCATAGCAAAAAGAAAAATTCTACAAAATCCATTGGATTTGTCCTTTAATACAGCATTAAAACGCTTTCGAATGTATTAAATTTCACATAATATTCTATATTTTTTAAGAATTCTTTATGATATAATACTTATCAGGAAGTGAGAGAATTGAAAAATATGAAAATAATGCTAGGTATAGCACTTATTTCTTCTATTTTTACATTATCCTCATGTAATATAAGCTTACTTGCACCAGAAGAGTTGAATCATAGTACAAGTATAAATATTATAACAACAGAGGATTATAGTGTACCATCCCCTGAAACAAAGGGGAACTATAAGGTAACCTATGTATGTAATAATGGTTATGCCTATCAATCAACAACAACAGGACAAAATAAAATATTAGAGCCAGAGACTCCAAATAAAATATGCTCCACTTTTATGGGCTGGTATAAGGATTTAGATTATAAGGATTTATTTGATTTCTCTAAGCCTGTAGATACAGATACTACGCTTTATGCAAAATGGGATACAGATTTAGTTTCTCTAACGAATATTGCATCTACAAAATGTATTAAGGCCAATGTAAGAATTGAGATTACAAACTACAATAAGCAGGGCTTTGGACCTATGGCTACGATGAAGGATGTTTCAACATCCTTAGGTAGTGGTGTCATCTTCTATTCGGATAGCACATATTATTATGCATTAACGAATAATCATGTCGTATATACCAATACTACCTATCAATCCTTAAAGCTTGAGGATGCATTTGAAAAGGAATATGACTTCAATATTGTAGCTAAGGATAATAATTATGATTTAGCGATCATCCAATTTAGGAAACAAGAGGATTTAGAGGTTATAAGCCTTGCCGATTATGATGCCTATACAAACGAATTAGTATACGCTATGGGTGAGCCTGAAGGCTTATCGAATACCCTATCCTTAGGCTATATCTTAGGTTCTAAGGTATTTACTCCAGATTCCTCTACTTTAGAGAAAAGTAATGTAACCTTCAATGTGTATTTAAATTCAGCACCAATTGAATCTGGTTCTTCTGGTGGTGCATTATTAGATTCCAATTTAAACCTAATTGGTATCAATTTTGCAAGTGCTGTAGATAAGGATACCAATACATTTAAATATTCCTATACCATTCCATCTAGCCGTGCTAGAGAATTCGTAAATAAATATTTAAATCTCTTTTAAAAAAGAAATTCCCACTACATTGTAGTGGGATATTTTTAATATGTTAAACTACGAAAACGAATGGCAGTGCAAAGGATAATGGTATTCGAACCAATTAAGCATAAATATCATCTAACGTTATCAGATAATAATCCTTAGAATCCGAAATATCAAAACCACTTTTAGATATAAAGCCAAGCTTATTATATTTGATATTTGCTTTAGATAATTGATATATTTCCTCATGAATCACTTTATCATCTATTGGCTTAGTTGTAAATTTTACTTCGTAAAAATCATATCCGTCCCTACTTAAAGTAACAACATCAAATTCACCATTTTTCTTTTCTTTTGGTAAATCATAATAATATTTACCAACTTTATACAATGGGGGATTTATTTTTTTATTCTTATTTTGAATAATCAAATATTGCTTTGAAATATTCTCAAATTCTTTAGGAACATAATATCTCTCAAAGTCATCCGAAACAAATTCATCATAAAAATCTTCTGCTGACATAACATTAAAATATGATCCTCGTTTAAAAATATATCTATAATAAAACAACGATAGTCTTTCAGAAATCCTATAATAGGATTTCTTTTCACTTTCATCATTAATTGGATATATTTTTTCTATTACATCCATATTAATTAATTTTTTTAAAACATCAGATAATGTTGGACTTGAAGAAACATTTGAGTTTTGCAAAATATCATTAAATTTGGAATTACCTTCTGCAATTGCCATAAAACATTCATTGGCATTATTTAATTTGGTTATCTCTTCATTTAGAAAGCCTTCTGCTTCAGGCAATAATCTAGCCTTGCTGCCGATAACTAAATTAATTATATTTTCTTTTACACTTAACGTATCATCTATAAATTGATTATAGTAAGGAACACCACCGAATACAGAATAATATTTTACTTTATCTTCATTGCTAGCATTTTTATAAAACAATGATGATTCAAAATAATCCATTTGCTTAATATTTAATTTATAAGTAAATCTTCCATATAATGGGCTTTTATTACTTAATATAAGCTCCATGACATCAATATAAGAACCACATAAAATAAATTTGATTTTGGATTTATTCTTATAATCATCAATCACACCTTGAATTATACTATCTAAAAAATCACTTTTCCCCCTCATATATGGATATTCATCAATCACAAATATTATTTTTTCATTTATGGATTTATCAAAAATAAACCTCATAGCTTTATCTAAAGTTTTAAAATCCGGCTTTGGAATTTCAAATACTTCAGCTAATTTATCGGATAAAGCTTTTACATTAAATTCTTCGGAAGCTTTTTTACATTCATAATAGACTTTTTTGCAATCAAAATTTTTATAGGATTCTTTAATTAATTCACTTTTTCCTATTCTACGTCTTCCATACATTGCAATACTTTCGAATGAATCATTATCATATGCATCTGCTAACATTTTTAATTCATCAATTCTACCATAAAACATAATAATCACCACTCTTTATCTTAATTATAAATCTAGAATAATTATAAGTCAATAATTAAC
>JAFPIE010000258.1 GCA_017388605.1 Acholeplasmatales bacterium
AAGCGCATATGCATTTTATGGAATAGATGAATTAACGATTGATATTCCTGCGAGTGTTGAGGTAATAAGTGAAAATGCATTTTCTAAAGGAACTACGATTCATTACCCTGGTACCTACGATGAATTCTTAAAGATATTTGAGAAGTCTATAGGTAGTGCATCAGGAATTACAGTAGTAGCAAAGGATCAAACCCATACATTTAATTAAAAAACCCGGGGAGGGATTATTCATGATTCAAATTAAAAATTTAACTAAGCGTTATGAAGAAAAAATAGTTTTAAATAATGTTACTGTTGAGATTCCAGATGGATCTATCGTTGGTCTTGTTGGAATTAATGGCGTAGGAAAATCTACTATGCTTAGATTAATGGCAGGAATTTATGAGCCTGATAGTGGCGATATATTCTTTGATGGAAAAAGTATTTTTCAAGATGAAAAAGTAAAAAGAGAATTATACTATGTTCCAGATGAGCCATATTTTAGCTTTAGAGATACACCAGATAAGCTTATTAGAGAGAATCAGTTTTGGCTTGATAAACCATGCGCCTATATAAACTTTATACATTATTTAAATAAATTTAACATTTCAACATCGAAGCATTTATTTACATTTTCAAAAGGAATGAAAAGACAAACATCCTTAGCCTTTGGACTATCTGCTGAGCCTAAGTATTTATTCTTGGATGAGGCATTTGATGGAGTAGATCCTCTTGCAAGAAAGGATTTAAAGGGGCTTCTTTTAGAAAACCAAAAGAAGAATAATTCTACAGTCATTTTAGCAAGCCATTCCATTAGAGAGCTTGAGGGATTGTGTGATTCCTATTTAGTAGTGGATAAGGGCAACGCCGTTCTTTATGATGATATTTCTAAGTTTAGCTATCATAAATACGTTATGGCATTTGATGGCCCAATAAATAAGGAAAGCTTCGGCATTCATTTTGCATCCTTTGAACAAGATAATAAGCTTATTTCTTGTGTAACTAAATTAGAATATAGCGAGATGAAGAAGGTAGCCTCGGCATTCCCTTTAAAGTATTTAGAGGAACAAGAAATGAGTGTTGAAGAGGCATTCATCACAAAGTTAGAGGAAGAAGGTGAGGAATGTGCATAGACATTTTTCATATTTATATAGAGAAAGACGTTTATATAGATTTGTATTTTTCATATTAATACTTTCTTCTATGATAGGATTTAGCTTTCTATTAAGTCAAGGGGAAGGAAAGTGGGTTAGTATAGATGGCGGATATGAATATGAAACTGTTTTTGGTCGTTCATTTTTCTATACTGTATCTATAGTTCTATTTATTCTTTGTTTTATTGAGCCTGCAATTATCTTTTCCTTTAAAATGAAAAGAACAGCATTTGAAAAGGAAAAAACCCATCCAATCAGCAAAAACAATCTATATTTTGTTAGATTCATCATGGGATATTTTGAGATTATTTTACCTTTCACCTTTGCATACTTTTTGTCTATAATCGTATTTTTTGGGTTTGCAGCTGTATTTTCTTGGTATGGCTTTATTACATATCTGGTATTTCATATTCTTGGTTCTTTAATATATAGCTTTTTCACATTCTTTTATTTAAGAGCAAATAATATAATTGATGGCTTTGTCCTTATGGCATTAGGCTTTATATCTATTATGCTACTTGGAAATGCGGTTGTGTATTTATTTTCTCTTATGGGTGGAAATAAAATAAGTGTATTCTTATATGATTTTAATCCTTATTATTTATTACAATTGGTAGCAATGTATGTGGCAGAAGGATCAAATGTATTTCATACGAGTACGATAATAATTATGGTTATTCTACTTGTTATACTTGGTGCAACACTTGCTGGTGTTATTCTATTAAGGGATGATTTTAAGGTTGAAAATGCAAACCAAAAGACAACCTCTTGGTTTGGCTATAAGACATTAATTCCTTTAACATTAATTCCAGCTATAGTATTTAAAAATGCTGTAGGCTTACCTATTTATTATTTCTATGGTGTATTAGTCTTTGCGCTTACCTATTTGGCGTATGCCTTGGCATATAGAAAATTTATATTCACAAAGAAGGGCTTTAAAATATTTGCGGCCGTGCTTGGCGGAGAAATTGTATTATATTTTATTACTTTGTTTGTTTAAATTTTAAAAGGGAGAATTATAGAGGGAGTTTATATTATTATCATTATTGGGTATTCTTTATTTGGATTTTGAGCATCATTTTAAAGTGATGCTCTTTATTTTTGAAAAAATTTTAAAAAAAATTAGCACTCAGGTATTGACAGTGCCAAAATATGTGCTATACTATAGGTGTAATTGGCAGTTAGAGGTATAGAGTGCCAATGCAAGAAAGATAAAATTTGAAAGGAAATGAAGAATTATGAGAAATGAATTACAGTCTTTAATGGAAGAGTTAAATAATATGTTTTATACATGTGGAGGATCTACTAAGAGCTTCCCTGTAGATGTTATCGAGGAAAAGAACGGATATAAGGTATATGCTGAAATCCCAGGAGTAAAGAAAGAGGATATTAAGGTTACATTCTTAGATGGTACATTAAGTATTTCTGCAAATGTAGAGGGCAAGAAGGATTTAAAGTATATCATCCGTGAAAGAAATCAGGTTAAGTATGCAAGAGATATCTACTTTGGAGATATTTTAGAGGATACAATATCTGCTAAATATGAAGGTGGTGTACTTGCTGTAACTATTACAACTAAGGCACCAGAGGAAAAGCCTCATAAGGTAATTGAGATTCAATAAATGGAAAGGAGATGAGAATTATGATGCATGGATATTTAGATAGCAAGAACAATCATGAGTATTACATAGGATTTCCACTTGATGTAACTGAAGATGATACTTCGTATACTGTTACTGCTGATTTACCAGGTGTTGAGAAGGAAAACATTAAGGTTGGCTTCTTAGATGGTGTTTTGACAATAACCGCTAAAAAGGATTATCCAAAGGATCATAATAAATATCTTATTCATGAAAGAAGCTTTATGAATATGAAGCGTGAAATCAACTTTGGCGATGTAGAAGAGGATACAATTTCTGCAAAGCTTAATGATGGTGTATTAACTATTGTTATTGCTAAGGAGCCAAAAAGAATGGAAAAGACCATTGAGATTCAATAGAGGAGGTAATGATTATGATGAATCTAGATAAGAAGAATGACAATAATTTGAGCTTGTGGGATTCCTTTAGTTCCCTATGGAATGATGCTTTTACTAAGGAAATGAAAACAGATATCGAAGAAAACGAGAATGAATATGTGTTAACTGTTGAGGTTCCTGGAATGAATAAGGAGAATGTATCTGTTACATTCGCGGATGACACCTTAACGATTCATGTAGCTAAGGATGATCATAAGGACAACGAGGATAAATCCTATATTTGTAAGGAAAGAACATCCATTGATATGGAAAGAAGCTATTACTTAGAGAATGCAGATGAAAACCAAATTACCGCAAAGATGGAAAATGGTATTCTTACATTAAATGTAGGTAAGCTTAAAGATATTTCTAACCCTAAAAAGGTTATTAATATAGAATAATATACACTCTCCCTTTTTTAAGTAGAGGCTTAGGCCTCTACTGTTTTTTTATTTCAGGAAATTAAAATCCATTCTTTTCATTATATGAAAATAATGGTACAATATACGGGAATTAAGAAGAGGTATTGATATGACACTATTAGCCAAAAGAAGTATGATTAAGGAAGATAAGAGTAATATTATTACTTTAGGTGCAATCGCAAAGGAAGAAAAAAAGAAAGATCCTACAGTTACGAACGCAACCATTGGAATGCTTTATGGAGAGGATTCAAAGCTATTTGCCTTTGAAAGTGTAGATAAGGCCTTAGCCAATTTATCTACAGATGAAAACTATGCTTATGCAGCAACTCCAGGATCTCCTTTATTTCATGAAGCTGTAAAGAAATGGGTTTTCCGTGAATATTATGATTCTATGAAGGATAATTCTAAGGTTATGGCAACTCCTGGTGGTACAGGTGCTTTATCGAATACATTCGCCAATTATTTAAATGAAGAGGATTATGCATTGCTACCAAATTATATGTGGGGAAATTATAAGCAATGCTTATATGAAAATCATCAAAGCTTTAAAACCTATAATCTATTTAATGACCAGGGTGGATTTGATATCGCGGATTTAAAAATAAAAATGCTTGAGGCTAAAAAGAATCAAGGAAGAATCCTATTTGTAATTAATGACCCATGTCATAATCCAACAGGATATACAATGAAATCCTTTGAATGGGATATGGTTATCGATTTGATGAATGAAATGTCAGAAGATGGTACTCCTGTAATTCTATTACATGATATGGCTTATATTGATTATGCTAAGGAAGGCTTTAGCTATACGAGATCAAATATAGCAAAATATGAAAAATTAAATGATTCTTGCTTAGTCGTTATGGCATTTAGTGGTTCAAAGACCTTAGCCCTATATGGCGTAAGAATTGGAGCTCAGGTAGCCTATTCAAAGAATAAGGAGGCTCTAGAGGAATTTGCCAAAGCAAATAAATTCTCTAGTAGATCAAAATGGAGTAACCCATCCAATTTGGGTCAAAATATTATTGTGAAATGCTTCACAGATGAAGCATATAAAAAATCCTTTGAGGATGAGCTTAAGGAAGCATCAAATACTTTAGTAAAAAGAGCAGAGGCCTTCTTAAAGGAATCGAATAAGGTTGGCTTAAAGACATTGCCATTTGAATGTGGATTCTTTATTACAATTCCTTGTCTAAATCCAGATTTAGTATATGAACGCTTAGTAAAAAAGAAGGTTCATATCATTCCAATGGGAAATGTAATAAGAGTTACAATTTCTGCAATAACTATGGAAGAATGTATAAAGCTTCCTAAGCTTATTAAAGAAGCAATAGATGAAAAATAAAGTGGATCTGAAAAAAGATCCCTTTTTGTCTAGATGGAGGTATTATGAA
>JAFPIE010000259.1 GCA_017388605.1 Acholeplasmatales bacterium
AACTCATGCAAATTATTGCGTAAGATACGACGATAAAAGAAATGTAATAGAGGTTCATTTTGAGGGGACAAAGGATGTACCCGATTGGGTTACAAATCTATTATTTCAGCCAAAATATTATGAATCCTTTTTGTGGAAGGATAAAAAAATAACATTGAAGGTTCATAAATCATGGGCAGCCATGTATAAGGTAATGAAGGATTTTGTAAGAAGTAAGGTTACAAATCTATTAGAGCTACACAAGACTGCAGAGGTTGAGGTTATTGGGTGGAGCCTAGGCTCTGCAATGGCGATGCTTTGTAGCCAGGATTTGAATTATAATTTTGGAATTGAAGCTCATCTTTTTACCTTTGGTTCTGTAAATCCATTTAAAATGAATATATTTAATAAGGGAAGAACCATTAAATATTTAAGAAGCTGCTGTAAAAGCTATCATATATTTTGTAATAGAAATGATATTGTTACATATTTAGTTCCTAAGCTATTTGGCTTTAGAAAGCTTTCTAGAATTAATGTGCGAGGTAAATTTAATTTCTTTGGCTTATTTAATGTTGCGAAAAATCATTTTATTTATGATAGACCAGAATTGTATTCTAGAATATATAAAAAGGAAAGAATGTGCTAAAAAAGGACTCTTAGTGAGTCCTTTTCTTTATAGCTTTTCCTTTGCTACAGCTTTAAAATCATCCAATACGGTTTTAAATACCTCAACTAAATCTGGGTCAAAATGAGTGCCAGAATCTTTGATGATGATTTCAATTGCATCCTCTATAGGGATTGGCTTTTTATATACTCTTTCTGCAACTAAGGCATCAAATACATCGGCAATAGCCATAATTCTTGCAGGTAGTGGTATTTCTTCTTTAGATAGATGATTTGGATATCCTTGTCCATTCCATTTTTCATGGTGGAAGCATGCGATATCATAGGCTACATTCAAAAATTCCTTATCTCCTAAATCATTTAGAATATTATTGATGATCTCTCCACCCTTTGTGGTGTGAATCTTCATTTTTTCATATTCTATATCGGTAAGCTTTCCGGGCTTACATAAAATTAAATCACTGACAACGATTTTTCCAATGTCATGAAGTGGGGCAGCATTAATGATATTATCAGAAAATTTATCGGTTAATATATTCTTATATTTATCGATTTGTCTCATTTTATTAATCATTATAGTTACATATTTTTTTGTTCTTTTTATGTGAGCTCCTGTTTCAATATCTCTAGATTCGATAATATCAGCTAAATGCTCAATTACAGATTTTTGCATCTCCGATTTGTTTTTGATTTCTAAATTTACCTTATCATTTAATTCAATTTGAGTAAGAATCATATCTGAGGTTCTTTTTGTTGTAGATACTGCAATAAAATCTATTACGGCTATACAAAACATTCTAGGTAAGCAGTAATGACAAAAGATTTCAAATAATCTCTTTGGAGTTCCTGTATTTACTCTATTTTGAAATTCCATCGCTTCTGTTTTGGTTAGTGGCTTTAATAGGTTTGCATCATATATGCCAAAATAGAATTCTCCGTATGTTACAAGAGGAATTAGGATTAAAGAAAAGGATAATAATAAAATGAACATTTTCTTTTTGTTTCGATATTGCGCTGCAAGAAGTAGTGGAATTACTAAAAGTAAGGTTGCATGGAAGGATAGGGTTACTCCATTTAATAGTGCAGTTATATAAGCAAAGGTTAATAAAATGTATTTAAAATATCTTTTTTCTAATATGGTTTCCTTCTTTAAATATTTATCGTGTATTAAATATACAACAAAGGGGGTAATATTTAAAAATGCTAAGGAAAGCATTACAGATATAATTAAACGATTATCCTGTGTGAATATTCCTGCAACGTTTAATACGATTACCAGTAAGGATAAAATAGACATGGCAACTAAGCACATCATATTAAATTTATTGGCTTTTCTTTCAGATAATTTATTAATATAATCGCTATTCATTCTCTCACATCCTTATTCCTTTATTATATTATGAAGAAGAAAAATATTAAAGTCTTATTATGCCCTAATTTTTTCATTTAAGGCATAATTATTCCCAAAAAACACTTTTAAAACTCACCTACTTACATAAATGTAAGTCATTTTGTTTTTCAATTGAATTGTAATCTTCATTTTGTTATAATAGAATAGATAAAGAGGTGACCTTAGATGAAGCAGTTTTTTAATAGAATTAAAGCTCTTATCTTTGCTGTAATATTCTTAGCAGGCACAGGTGCTGCCGGTTATTTTACCTATTATTATTTAACCGATGGCATCAATGAAAATTTCTATTTTGAGATTATTTTCTTATCCGTTGCCATTATAAGCTTTATTATTGCAACCATTCTGATTTATTCTTTTATCAACAAGAAGAATGCAGATACGATTAAGATGCTAGAGCTAAGACTTAAAAAATGGACAAATATATCCTACCATGCATCTAAGGCTGGTGATGAGGCCTTCAATAAGCTACCTATTGGTATTGTATTATATGATTCTCAATATAATATCATTTGGGCGAATGAGCACTCTAAGGAAATCTTTAATAGTAAGCTAATTGATACATCTATTGATTCTATTTCAAAGGATTTTATGAGTGATGTCATTCGTAATCAGACCTTAATTAATATGAAATTCGGTGATAAATCCTATGAGGTTATCCACAACACTGAATTTAATATTTTATATTTCTTTGATGTAACAGAAAGAGAAGAAATAAAGAAAAGATATAACGAAAGAAAGCTTACGATTGGTATTATTGAGCTTGATAACTTTGAAGAATCTATTAAGAAGTTTGATATGCAAGAGAAGGCTACCATTCGTGGTTCTATTTTAGGTGCAATTTCGGATTGGATTGCAAGATATCATGGATATTTACAAACCTTAAATGGAGATAGAATGTCCTTTATCGTTGATAAAGAGGCCGTTTTAAGAATGAAAAAGGACAATTTTGATATCTTTGATAAGTTTGAGGAAATCACTCAAAAATATAGACTAAAGACATCTATTACAATTGGTGTTGCCTGTCATGATATTAATTATGACGAGCTTGGTAGTATTGCTCAAGCACAATTTGAGCTTGCTGAAAAGCGTGGTGGAGGTCAGGGCTGTATCAATATTGAAAATGAAGCAGTTTCCTTCTTCGGTGCAAAATCGAATGCAACAGAGAAGAATGACCTAGTAGAGGTACGTCAGCAAACCTTAGCATTAAAGGATCACGTACAGGGCTCTACAAATGTTGTCTTAATGTGTCATAATTTCGCAGACTGTGATGCGATTGGTTCTATGATTGGTGCTTTCCGTATGGTTAAAACATCAGGGCTTGATTGTAAGATGGCCTTTGATGTAAATAAAGCCGATGTTACAGTTAAGAAGATTTATAAATTTATTGAAAAGGATCCTGCATTACTAGAAAACTTTATTACAGAGGAGCAGGCATTAGAATTAATTAAGCCTACGACTTTATTAATTATTACAGATACACAGGCTCCAAGGCTTGTAATGTTCCCATCCTTATTAGAGAAGGCATCTAGATTCTCTATTATTGACCACCACATTGATAGTGCTGGTATTGGTTTTACTGGATTCCTATCTGATTATAGATTAACGAGTGCATCTAGTGCAGTAGAATTAGTAACCGAAATGTTCTCATTCTATAATCCAAATATTAAGCCAACACCACTTGAGGCATCCATTATGCTTGCTGGTGTCATTGTTGATACAAACAACTTTACACAAAGAAGTGGTACTCGTACATTTGAAGTTTCTGCAACATTAAAGAGCTTTGGCGCAGAGATGATTTTCGTACGTAAGCTATTACAAGAATCTATTACAAGTGAAAGATTAATTTCATCTGCTATCGCAAAAGCAGAGATATATGGTGACAGGTTCTCCCTTGTTACACTTGAGGAGAATCAACAGATTCCAGACCGTACAACCCTAGCTAAGATTTCAGACCGTCAGCTAACCATTGCAGGTGTAGATGCATCCTTTACCATTGGTAGAATTGATGCGAATACATGCGGTATTTCTGCAAGAAGCTTAGGTGATTCTGTCAATGTACAGCTAATTATGGAAGGTATGGGTGGTGGTGGACACTTTAATAGTGCCGCACTACAAAGAAAGGATTGTACCATTGAAGAATTAAAGAATGAGCTTATTAATACATTAAAGCTTGAATTTATTGAGGGAGGTTCCGAGAAGATGAAGGTTATTTTAACAAAGGATGTTAAGGGTAAAGGTAAGAAGGGCGAAACTAAGGAAGTCGCAAACGGATATGGTAATTACCTTATTCAGAACAATATGGCTGTTGCAGCAACACCTGAAAACATCAAGAAGCTTGAAGAGGATAAGGAAAGAGAAAGAGTTATGGCTGAGAACCAGCATAACCTATTACTCAAGTTTAAAGAAGAAATTCAAGGAAAGCAAATTACAGTACAATTAAAGATTGGTGCTGGTGGAAAGAATTTCGGCCACATTACAGAAAAGATGGTTTGTGATGAGTTCGAAGCACAAACAGGTATGCACCTTGATAAGCGTAAGGTAGAATTACCTGCAGATATCAATTCCGTTGGTATTTATACGGCAACTGTAAAGCTTGCAGCTGATGTTGTTGCACAATTTGATATCAATGTAGAAGAGAAAAAGTAGCGAAGGAGGGCGTTCGGTATGAGCAATCAAAACCTAAAGGTGCCTGCGGAAATTGAATCCGAAATTGCGATTATCGGATGTATTTTCCTAGATCCTGAGGTTATTTATCAGGTAGCAGATGTATTAACTCCAGACGATTTTTATGAAACAAAAAATCGTTTGATTTATAGAACAATGCTCGACATCAATAAGCAAGGTCGTGCTATTGATGCGACAACGGTTATTGCTGATTTGACACTTAAAAGTGTATTAGATCAGGCAGGTGGTGTAGATTATATTGCAAGTATTGCAGATTATAGCTATTCCACTGCGAATATTGAATCCTATATTGATTTAATTGAAAATGCATCCTTAAGAAGAAATACAATTAATGCGTTAAATACATTAGCGCAAAAGGGCTATGATGCGAAGGTATCTGCCTTTGATTATATTGACGATGTAGAAAAGACAGTTTTCGATTTATCGAAAAGAAGAAGAGTTGAAGATTTCAAAACGATTAAAGAGGTTACAGATAATGTATCTAAGCAAACGGCAGCCAATGCGAATAGAAACGAGGATGTCATTGGTCTTGATACAGGCTTCCCATGTGTAAATAAAATTACACAGGGCTTTCAAAGTGGTCAGTTGATCATTCTTGCTGCAAGACCAGCCATGGGTAAGTCTGCGATGGCAATGAATTTAGCTGTCAATGTTGCCGTCAGCAACAAAGAGGGAAATGGTACTGTTGCTATATTCAACCTAGAAATGAGTGCTGA
>JAFPIE010000260.1 GCA_017388605.1 Acholeplasmatales bacterium
ATGTAACAGAGGCAACAGAGCCTGTTGCGAAGGTATATATATAATAGCATTCATTCATTTTTGTTAAATCGATATCGATTTCCTTATCTTCTCTGATTCTTTTTACAATGCCTTTAATATTCTTATATTTATAGGTATGGCATACATCATTACAGGTACCCATAGGTACAAAGGCCATTTTAGGCTTTCTATCTAGGTACATTACTCCATTAATAGCCTCATGAATGGTACCATCTCCACCCATAGTGATGATAGTATCATAGCCATTACCCTCACTTTTTATTTTATCGGTTATGGACTTTGGATATTCCGATACATATACATCGATATCATATAAATCCTTAAGTCCATCCTTGATTTTATTTATTTTTTTCAAGCCCTTTTGGTGTCCACTTTTCGCATTGCACACAATAAGAGCACGCTTCTTGTTTTCCATAATACATCTTCCCTACAATAATTCCTCCCCATTATACCACAATTTGATTAATTTCAAGAAAAAAAAGAGGGGGATAGCCCCCTCAAGGATAAATTAATCAAATTTCTTCAAGTAATTTAATACAGATATTGCAGCGATAGTACCATCGCTTGTTGCGGTTGTAAGCTGTCTAATCTTTTTGGATTTACAGTCTCCGGCAACAAAGATTCCATCTATAGATGTTGCATTACATTCATCTGCAATAATATATTTATAATCATCCATTTTTAGATTTTCAAAAGGCTTTGTATTCGCAATAGTACCAATGGATACAAAGATACCATCACAAGGGATAGAGACTTCACTACCATGATCTAGAATACGAATTCCCTTGAATTCATCATTTTCTATGATATAGCCTAATACCTTAGAGCCATAATGAACCTTTACCTTAGGGTTCTTTAATATTTTTTCAACATTAATTGGCTCACCAGTAAGTCTATCTAAATCCTGAATGATTGTAACACTTTTTGTGTTTTTTACTAAATCTAGGGCAATGGTTAGGGCACTGTTTCCACCACCAATAACACATACGTCCCTATCGTTATAGAATGCTCCATCACAGGCAACACAGAAGGAAATACCATTTCCGATAAATTCTTCTTCTCTATCAAGGCCTAATCTTCTATATTTTGCGCCGGTTGCTATAATTACTGTTCTTGCTTGATAGCTAGAAAAATCGGTAACTACGGTCTTGATATCTCCTTCTGTTTTAATGGATAATACCTCTTCAAATTCATATTCACATCCAAGCTCTTCAATTTGGTCATATAAATTTGAGGTTAATTCTGTACCAGAAATGCTTTTATATCCGGGATAGTTTTCTACCCTAGGAGAGGATGCAATCTGGCCACCAATAGACTCCTGCTCGATGACTAAAACCTTTTTATTTGCTCTTAAGAGATATAAGGCTGCAGTCATACCTGCCATTCCAGAGCCAATGATTATCGTGTCGTACATGTTTCACCAATATATTTCTTGATGTTTGAAACATTAACGATCATTTCACCGTTAACGGATAGAGTAGGTGCCTGCTTAATACCTAGCTCCTTAACCATTTCAACATTTTCTTCTGCAATAATCTTAGTGTATTTGATTCCTGCCTTTTGAAGCATTGCCTCAGCAACCTTACAATTTGGACAAGTCTTAGATGCGAATAGAATGATTTCGCTTGTACCCTCTGTCTTCTTTTCGATCATCTTTACATCACTAAATTTCTTACCCTTGAAAATGGAATTTACAACATCATATGTCTTTCTTTCCTTGTATTCCTGAAGCTTACCATCATTCCAGTTCTTAACAGGACGATAATAACCTGTAATTCTTGAATAGATTTCAGTTTCCTTCTTACAATATGGACACTGGCTAACCTCACCAACTAAATAGCCATGCTCCTTACATACAGAATATGTTGGAGATAATGTATAGTATGGTAATCTATAATTTTCTGCAATCTTTCTTACTAGGTTTGCAGCACTCTTCCAAGAATCTAATCTTTCACCTAAGAAGGCATGGAATACTGTACCAGATGTATATAAAGTTTGAAGCTCATCCTGTACATCTAATGCTGTAAAGATATCCGATGTATATCCTACAGGTAGATGAGATGAATTTGTATAATATGGAACGTCATCCATAGAATTTGCAGTAATAATAGATGGATATCTCTTCTTATCATGAGATGCAAGTCTATAGGATGTAGATTCAGCAGGAGTTGCCTCAAGGTTATATAAATCACCATATTTTTCCTGGTAATCGGATAGCTTATTTCTCATGAAGTTTAATACTTCCTTAGTGAATTCCTGAGCCTCAACATGAGTTAAATCCTGGTTGATGAATTTAGCATTTAAGCATGCTTCATTCATACCAACTAAGCCGATTGTAGAGAAATGGTTATTGAATGTTCCTAAGTATCTCTTAGTATAAGGATATAAGCCCTCATCTAATAGCTTAGTAACTGTATTTCTCTTAATCTTTAAGCTTCTTGCAGAAATATCCATCATACGCTCAAGTCTAGAGAAGAATTCTTCCTTAGTACGAGATAGATATGCAATTCTTGGCATATTGATAGTAACAACACCAATAGA
>JAFPIE010000261.1 GCA_017388605.1 Acholeplasmatales bacterium
TATCTTTAAGGATAATGTAGAATATAATCAAAAGGGAGATTTATTAAAGAATTATACAAATAGAAATCTATTTGTAGAATACTTAAATAAGGATTCTGATTTAATCAATAAGATTTATGCTTATATTAGCTATAATAAAGAAAGTAAGAATTATAATTTATATAAGGAAGGAAAGCTTCCTTCCTATAAATTAACTTTAGCATCTCTTTATTTAAATTCTTTAATTAAAGATTCCTATAATTTAATAGATTATAAATTCCTATTGCTATATTTAATAAAAGATTTAAATATAGAATATCCATTTACAACGACTATATTTATTGATGAATATCAAAATTATTCTAGAGTGGAATTTGAGCTAATTAAGGATATCTATCCTTATGCATGCTATAATTTCTTTGGTGACCTAAAGCAAAGAATTGATGCCTCTGGCATAAATTCTACTCTTGAGGTTCCCTTCCTATTTAAGGAATATGTTTTAAATGTAAATTATAGATCCTCTAAGGAGGTATGCTGGTATTTAAATAAGAAATTTGATACCAATATGCAGCCTATAGGCGTTTATGGTAGGGCAGAGGAATGTGGTATAGATCACTTACTTACAATTGATGAGGTGAAGGATCGATGTGCATTAATTGTTAAGGATTTTAGCTATACCAAAATACTTAAGACAAAGAATAAATGTAAATTTATTAATGTTTTAAAAAAGGATAAAATTGATAGAGATTATATTAATATTTTATTAGTAGATGATGTAAAGGGACTTGAATTTGAAAAGGTTTATGTATATCCTTTAGGTATGAGTAAGGAAGAGGAATATTTAGCCTCCTCTAGAGCCTTGAGGCATTTAGTAGTTTTAAAGGAGTGATTGTATGGCACATATTTTAAATTTAGAAGAATTTGAAAAGGCCTATAAATTCTTTGGCTGTAGGCTTTATAAAATGGAAGTAGAATATCCTAGTGTTTATGATGACATGAAGAATTTAAATGTGTCAGATTCTAATCTTAAAAAATGGAATGAGGAATATGTATTAAAGGATATAGAATCCTTTGATAAAGAGAATTTAGATTCTGTTCATACAATTAAAAGAGATGTCTTTATTCCTGTAGATTATTCGATTACAAAAAAATTATTCTTAAATTTTAAAGAAATTCTAGATATAGATAGTATATCTACTATAGATAAGCTTGAATGCTTATTAGATATTCATTTTAGCCTATATCCAGGGCAGCAGGCTCCATTTAGTGGGTTTATGGGTTTAGCTGTATATAATAATGATTTCGAATTATTAAATGAAATGAGAGAAATGTATATAAATTTATTAATGGAATCTAAGCCAAAGGATGGCATAGATTCCTATAAGATATTTATTATTTTTTCTCTAGCCTATGAGCTGGATTATAGATTAGATGAATTAAATAAGAAATATGCCACAAGAGCGAAAAAGGCTTTTGAGGACGATATCGAGGATGGTGAATCCTTATGGCCTATGGTTTGTTATTTAACAGGTATAGCTGTAGAAGAGAATTATAGAAATGCTTATAGAGCATTAAAGCTTACCTATGATAAATACCATGAGATTAGTGATGATTTTATTAATTATTTATCCTTCATTAATTTCATTGCGAAAAGAAATTATACTCCAGATGATGTATTAAAGCTTGAATCCTTAGAGAAGAGAGAATCTATGCCAGAGCTTGAGGAAAAGATAGGCTTATATCCTGGAGAAATTTAAGATTTGTATTAGCAGCTTCAGAAATATGAATTCTGAGGCTGTTTTAATGTTATAATGGCGTTCCCGATGCGATTTGAGGCACGACACTCGCTTATGAGTTAAGACATTATGCTTGAATATCTTGTATATCTTCCATATCTTGCATATTTTCGTTTAATATCTTGTATATCTCTCGATTTCTTTCTCAGAAACTTGGTGTAATATTTATGTATAATTTTGTGATGTAAATTATGTAAATTTATTTAATGGCATATTTTAAATGCAGGTAATCCATTTTCTTTAATTTCAATAATTAATGATTTAGTAGTATTTTTTGATTTGGAATTTGTTTTTTAAATAGTGACAAGAGAAGCACCTTTGACTATAATCAAATTGAAATTGAGAATAGTCGGAGGTGGTATGAAAGATATCATAAAAAGTCCGGTTTTTGCAAATATAAGGATATAAAATATTCCGGTTTTTGCAAATATAAGGATATAAAATATTCCGGTTTTTGCAAATCTGTGCATATAAAATATTCCGGTTTTTGCAAATATATGTTGAAAGGTAAGGATTTTAATATATAATATTAAATAGGAGATGATGCTCAATGTTTAAAAGGAAAATATATGATTCGTTATTAGAATGGAAAAAAACTTCTAATGGTAGTACTGCTTTATTAATTGAAGGGGCAAGAAGAATAGGCAAATCTACAATTGCTGAATTATTTGGTGCTAATGAATTTCCTGCATATAAATTGATTGATTTTTCTATATATGGAGATGAATTTAAAGAAATTTTTGCAAAGTTATCTAATATAGAGGATTTTTTTAGTGAATTATTTTTGAAACTTGGAATGTCTAAACTGCCAAATGGGAGTTTAATAATATTTGATGAGGTTCAATTTTTTCCTCTTGCTAGACAGGCGATTAAACATTTAGTAAAAGATGGAAGATATTATTATATTGAAACTGGTTCCTTAGTTTCTATAAAGGAAAATACACAAGATATATTGATACCATCTGAAGAAGAATCTGTTTCAATGTATCCGATGGATTATGAGGAATTCTTGTGGGCTTTAGATTTAGAATATGAAGCGAGCGAGTTAAGAAAATCATATGACAATAGAAAACCTATGAGTCTAAGTGCTCATCAGTTATTGATAAAGCATTTTAGAACATATTTAGCAGTTGGAGGAATGCCTCAAGCTGTTGATACCTATATAAAAACAAAAGATTTTTATAAAGTTGATAAGAGTAAAAAGAATATTATTAAATTATATGAGGAAGATTTAAAGAAGATTGATAATAAGTATGGGACAATTTGTTACAATGTGTGGTCAAGAATACCATCAATGCTATCAACACAGTCCTCTAGATTTATTGTTTCTAGCTTAGACACTAGAAGTGATTCGATATTGTTTACTAATACCATGGATAAACTTATAGAATCTAAGATGGTTTTGCCAATTTATAAGTGTAATGAACCAACAGGTGGATTCAAATTAACAAAGAATGAAGACTACTTTAAACTATATTTTTCCGATGTGGGTTTATTTACTTCAATCATATATCCCAATAATATTGTTGATTCACAGGATGTTTATCAACGATTAATCTTGGATAAATTATCTACAAATCTTGGGATGCTATTTGAAAATGCTGTTGCTCAAAGTTTATATTCATTAGGATTTGCTCCTTATTATTATTTTTGGTATGAAGAAAAAACAAAGTATGAAATTGATTTTTTAATTTATAATAGAGGTAAAGTAATTCCATTTGAAGTGAAATCTAATAAAACATCATCTAAGAAATCAATAGAAATGTTTAAAAATAAATATTCTAAGGTTGTTGGCGAAAGATATTTTATTAAGTCAAAGCCTTTAAAGTATGAAGATAATACTACAATTTTACCGTTTTATATGTTATTTTGTTTTAAATAGTAATAAAAGAAAATACAGCTTCAGAGCAAAATTCTGAAGCTGTTTTAATTACTTATTTGGCCCCCCGAGCGGGAATCGAACCCACAACTGACCCTTAGGAGTTAAGACACTATGCTTGAATATCTTGTATATCTTTCAATATCTTTGGATTAAACCAGAAGTAGATACAATTGATAGTAAAGGCTTCTACGCAGGAAGAATCGAGAAGGATGAGGCTGGGCTTGTTGCCTTTGGTTGGTGTGGCACTAGAGTAGGCGAATACGACACAGGCGAGTTCGACTGGGGTGGAAATTTAATTTGCCATAGAGTCACTCAAAAAGAAAATGGCGAGCTTAATGCTACAATCCATTCAAGTGTTAAGGAAGCATTATCTACTGAGGTTTCCTATAGTTTAGCAAATGGTAATGCATTATCTAGTATGGAATTTGATTCAACTAAGATGGCATCCTACCAAGTAGAAAAGCTATCAAAGAAGATTACAAGAATCTCCTTTGATATAGAAATGAATTCATTAAAGGGAAGCCTTGGCTTATCCTTTAATACAACAAGAAATAATTTATTATCTAATGAAATATTTGCAATTAATTTAGATGCAGCAATTGCATCCTATTACTGCAATGCCCAAGGATTCTCATCCTTTGGCAAGGCAGATGCATCAATTCCTGTTACACTAACTTCTAAATCCATTCATATAGATATGGTTATAGAAGGACAGGTTATTACAGCATATATTAATAATGAAAGAGCATTAACAACAAGATTCTATGATATGAAGGAAAAATCCTTCAGCTTCTTCAATAAGCAAGCAGATGCAAAATTTACAAATATTAAATTCTTTGAATAGGTGGTTAATATGGCAACAGTAAGATTAGTTAAGGTAAATAAAATTTATGATGGTGGAGTTCATGCAGTACATGACTTCTCCATTGATATAAAGGATAAGGAATTCATCGTCTTTGTAGGTCCTTCTGGATGTGGTAAGTCTACTACATTAAGAATGATTGCAGGACTTGAGGAAATCTCTACAGGAGATTTATACA
>JAFPIE010000262.1 GCA_017388605.1 Acholeplasmatales bacterium
GGTTACATCCAGGTTATCGTCTGCATAGCTTGCCTTCGTGATGTCGATTTCCGCTGTGTAACTGCCGGCGTTCGTCTTGGTGATCGTCGTTGCGCCGGTGTAATAAAATATTTAAAGCTAATAAATTTAAATAAACAATTTCAGGCTTTATTCTTATCGTCACGAACTAATCTAGAGTGCTAAAGAAATCATTCTTATCTGTATAATTATGAATTAATTTTGTAGGCTTAAAACTATAAGAATCTAAGCATGAAGAAAAGCTTTTATAGTTTTCTCTACTTGCATAGGTAAAGAATTTTCTTAAATAAGGATCTACTGCTTTATAAAAGCTATATTCTGAATCAAAGAAATCACGTAGTCTTTTATTCGATAAATCGATAGCTCGGTTTAAATCCATTTCATTATGAACATTATCAAAATCGATATTTGCATAATCCCTATTTTCAGCTAAATATAAATAATAAAACCATTCTGCATTCGAAGAATCCTCCCGTAATGCATTCCTAAGCTTCATTGTAGCTAAATCATAGGATTCATTTTGAAATAATGAATCAATTTCTTGTTTCGTCATGATTTTTAACCTCTATTTAATCTCTTTAACAAATTCTATCTTATATAATTTCTTAAATGCTTTCTTTGTATCCTTAAAGCATTTTTTCGCATTTTTACCAATAAATTTTATCGTAGTACCTTCTGTAAATGTAGTATCCTCAATTACAAGATTTGAGATATCATTTCCATAAACAATAACCTTACTTAAGGAGCTACAGCCACTAAATGCCTGTGGGTCTACCTTAGTTTTGGTTGAAATTGTAATTTCTAAAATATTTGTGTTTCTAAATGCATATTTGGAAATTTCTTTAATATCCTGATTGAATTCAACATGGCTTAAGGATCTACACCCATCAAAACAATGATCTGGAATTATCATATTTTGAAACATAGATAAATTAATCGTACTTAAGGATATACAATCTCTAAAGGCATTATTTTCAAGCTTAAGCTTATTACATGCAAATACAATATTCTTTAAGGCCTTACAATTACTAAAGGCATCCTTTCCAATCGTTAAGGATAAATTCTTCGATTCGATATTTAAGCTTTCTATTGCGCTTTCTGAGAAGGCTCTTTCCTTAATTTCAAATTCACCAGTAGAGGAAATTATAAGCTTGGAAACCTCACTTTGGAAGGCTGCACGAGAGGAAATAGATTGCGCATTGGTAGGTAGTGCAATATTTTTTCCTACAATACTTTTTACCTCAGTAGATTCCATAATATAGCCTAAATCCTCATCCTTATTCTGCTTATGCTGGCTATAAATACCTAAGGATATCTTTTCTTTAATATCAGAATCCTCTGCATTAATTTTTGTATCATCCTGATACATTTCACCAATTTTTGCACCATTATGTACAAAAATTACATTCTTATCGAAGGCTTTAAAACGATAATAAATAGATAAGAAATATTCATTCGTAATCATTTTGGATTCATCGACATATACGACTAAGGCCTTTGAGTTTTTGATATTTGGATATATCTTAGATTCAATATCCATATCTAAATAATCAATTCTACAAACATTAGAATATTCAGAAATATACCCCTCAAGTCGATCTAGCATTCCTAAATCCTTAGATAATACAATTACGGAATTTTCTTTTTTATTCTCTGGATTTTCCTTTTCATATAAATCCATTACGTTCTTATAAATAATAGGATTTTCCTTTTCTATAACCTCTAAAAAGGATGGATTATGTAAAACATCCTTAAGGCTTTCTTGGTGTACTACTGTAATAAGTCGATTATTCTTTTTGTCGAAGCAATTCGATAAACGACAATCTAAAAGAGCTCTTCCAAGCCTGTATTGATTATCCTCATCTCCATAGGAAGCATAATATTCTGTGAAGCATTTATCTGCATCCTTTATTTTAGATTCAGCTAAATAGGAATATCCCTTATTCATTAAGGCCTCTCTTTTAAAGCTATCTCCCTTTGGAGTAGCTTCCTTTATCGTACCACAATAAGGGCAAATAAAATCCCCCATGGAATCCTTCTTTTCATTACCTTTAAATGTATATGCACAAACAATACACTTCATACTCATAAACTA
>JAFPIE010000263.1 GCA_017388605.1 Acholeplasmatales bacterium
AATTAAAATTTTATAATAAAAACTCCCTCACAAATTATAGTAGAGGGAGTTTTTATTATATGATAAATAAGGATATACCACAGGATATAAGTAAGAATAATGTAATGAGTAATCCATTCTTCATAAAATCTATAAATGTATATTTTATTCCATTTTCCTTTAATATTCTCATCCACATAATACCTGCAAGTGCACCTACTGGTGTAAGAAGTACACCAATATTAGAGCCCATAATGGTTGCATAAACAAGCTTCATATTGGAAGTGCCAGATAAAATAGAAGAATACATCATAGTCATTGGTATATTATTTACTATATTACAGGATAATGTAGAAGTAGATAAATACAATAATGGCTCTATGGATTCCTTTGTATTATGGAATAGATTTCCAATTTCATTAAATATACCATATCCATTTAATGCCATAATGATCGTATACATAGATAATATAAATGGTATTAAGCTATATGGTGCTCTTTTTAATGTTGCTTTAATATATCTTTTCTTTTTAGCTATTAAGCCATAGCTAAATAGGAATAATAATAAGGAAACTGCAAAGGATAGACATATAATCCACATTTCAAAATGAATGTAATTGGATATAGCTAATAATATAGTAGTTAAAATTAAATGAATCAGTGAAACAATACATACAAGCTTATTTTCGATTTTGGCTTTTTCAAAATCGAATACCTCTATTTTTTTAGATAAGCTTTTATGAAATAAAAGAAGTAATACAGATATACTAAATATAGATGTGAATACTGCAGGAAGAATCATTTTTAAGAAATATTCTAAGAAATCTAAATGGAATAGGGTGGATAGGTAAATATTGGTTGGATTACCAATGGATAATACCATACTCCAGGTATTGGCTGCAGTGAATTCCATGACTAAATAGGGAATAGGGTTTATATTTCCCTTTTTTGAAAAGTATAGAATAAATGGGGTAAAGGTTAATATGACAATATCATTTGAGGTAAATACGGTTATTATAGATATTAATGCATAGAGTACAAAGAAGAGCATATATTGACTCTTCCTATATTTTTCTATGAATATAGATGCAATATATCTAAAGAAGCCTGCCTCATCTAATGCTATAGATATAAAGGATATAGAAATAAATAATATTAATATTTTTAAAGGATTAATATCACTATTCGATATTAAGCTTTGAAAGAATTGATTTCTATCAAAGCCAGGCAATAATATTAACAATATTGCAGCAAATAAAAGTGGCATAAAGAATGTGTCTAATGTAATATTTTTAATTCTTAAAATTGGGAATTTTAAGATACATAAGAACATTAAAATTATGGCACTAATAGAAATAATTAAAGTATATACCATTTTAACACCCCAAAAGATTATATACCTTTGGTATAAAACTTCAAGTTTTTTTAATTCAATGAATTGAGATTTTTAAAAAATCATTATATAATTATTCTATATGTCGATTGGTGGGATCAAAATGCTTTATCTAGGATTTATTTTAGGAATAATTCTATATGTCTTATCTATTGGAGCCTTTATAGGATATACTGTATTATTCTTTATGAAAAAGAATCAAATCCTAGAAAGATTTGTAAGGTTGATTTTCCTACTTCATTTAATCTTACTTGCAGGCTTATCCTGGAGTGTAGTATTAATGAATGGATCCTTTAGAGTAAATATTAATTTAGGAATTGATTATTCCTATGTATTAATTATTTCTGTTCCTATCATCATCCTATATGAGGTATTGGATTACTTCCAAAGAAAGAAGATTCAAAAGAGTGATAAAATATATGTAAATATTGTAAGATATTTACTTCCAGTAATTACAGCTGTTTTATTCTTCGTATGTACGATTGTTTTTTATTTCTTATGGAACGATTTTCAAATATTATCGATTACTATATAATATTAAAATTTGATGTAAACGTTTTAAGGAGGACAAAGAGAAAGTATAACTTTTTTATTGTCCTTTTTTATTGTAAAATAAACTTAGTTTTGTGTATTTTACACAAATGACTTTTTAAAGCAAATGAGGTATTGAAAATGAAGGCTGTTGTATCCGTAGTTGGTAAAGATTCTGTAGGTATTTTAGCTGCAGTTGCTTCTAAGTGTGCAGAATATAAAGCAAACATTGATGATGTTAACCAAACGATCATTGATGATTATTTTACTATGTTTATGATTATCAATATCGATGAATTAACCATTGAGTTTAATTCATTCGTTGATAAGATTCAGGAATTAGGAAAAGAAAAGAATCTTGAGATTCATTGTATGCATGAAGATATTTTTAATCTAATGCATCGTATCTAAGGAGTACATAATGAATAATAAGAATGAAATTGTAGAAACCATAAAAATGATTCAAGAGCAGAATCTTGATGTTAGAACCATTACTATGGGTATTTCCCTAATTGATTGTATGGATACTGATATTAAGAAGTCTTGTCAAAAGGTTTATGATAAAATTTATAAATACGCAAAGGATTTAGTTAAAACAGGAGAGGCTATATCTAAAAAATATGGTATTCCTATTATTAATAAAAGAGTATCTGTTACACCAATTTCAATGCTAGTTGGTGTATCCGGTGGCGATCCTATCGAATATGCTAAAACACTAGATAAGGTTGCAAAGGATATTGGTGTTAACTTTATTGGTGGATATAGTGCACTTGTTCAAAAGGGCTTTGCTCCTGGTGATAGAGAATTAATTGAATCTATTCCAAGAGCTCTTGCTGAAACAGATGTTGTATGCTCAAGTGTAAATGTAGGATCTACAAGAGCTGGTATCAATTTGGATGCTGTAAAGATTATGGGACAAAAGATTAGAGAGGCTGCAGAGCTTACAAAGGATAGAGAATGTATTGCTGCATCTAAGCTTGTTGTCTTCTGTAATGCCGTTGAGGATAACCCATTTATGGCAGGTGCATTCCATGGTGTTGGTGAGGCAGATTGTGTCATTAATGTAGGTGTATCTGGACCTGGTGTTGTTCGTGCAGCTATTGCTGCAGCACCTAAGGATGCTCCTATTTCAGAGATTGCTGATATCATTAAGAAGACTGCATTCAAGGTTACAAGAATGGGTCAGCTTGTTGGTGTTGAGGCATCTAAGATGCTTGGTGTTGAATTCGGTATTGTCGATTTATCCTTAGCTCCAACTCCAGCAGTTGGTGATTCTGTTGCTCACATATTAGAAGAGATTGGACTTGAGCAGTGCGGTGGTGTTGGTACTACAGCTTGCCTTGCCATGCTTAATGATGCAGTAAAGAAGGGTGGAGTTATGGCTTCCTCCAGAGTTGGTGGACTTTCTGGTGCATTCATTCCAGTATCTGAGGATGCAGGTATGATTGCTGCAGCAAGAAGTGGTGCACTTTGTATTGAGAAGCTTGAGGCAATGACTGCAGTTTGCTCTGTTGGATTAGATATGATTGTAATCCCTGGAGATACTACAGCTGAGGTCATTTCTGCACTAATTGCAGATGAGGCTGCAATTGGTATGATTAACTGTAAAACAACTGCAGTAAGAGTTATTCCTGCAGTTGGTAAAAAGGATGATGAATCCTTAGACTTTGGTGGATTATTAGGATATGGTCCAATTATGCCTATAAGAAAATTAAAGCCCAATGTATTTATAAATAGAGGCGGACATATTCCTGCACCATTAAATAGCTTAAAGAACTAATAAAGGCTTGAATGAGGCCTAGAAAATAAAAAACGAGGAAAAGGAAAATGGATTATTTAGAGAAAGCAAATTTATGGAAAAATTATAAGGATTTAGAACCATCCTTAAAGGCTGAGCTTGATTCAATGGATGATCAAGCATTAAAGGAAGCATTTACTACAGATTTAGCATTCGGTACTGGAGGACTTAGAGGTATCTTAGGTGCTGGTACAAACCGTATGAATATCTATATCGTAGGTAAAGCTACTCTAGGCTTTGGTAGATATTTACTTAAGCAGTCCCCAGTTGCAAGATCTATGGGTGTTGCAATTGCTCATGACAACCGTCATCAGTCTGTTGAATTTTCTAGATTCGCAGCAGAAGTATTATCTAGCTTAGGCTTTAGAGTATTCTTATTTGAATCCTTAAGACCTACACCTGAATTATCTTATGCAGTAAGAAATTTCAAGTGTATTGGTGGTATTATGATCACTGCATCTCATAACCCTAAGGAATATAACGGTTATAAGATTTATGATGAAACAGGCTGCCAGCTTGTACCTGCTAAGGCTGATCAGGTTATTGAAGAAATCAATGCAATTTCTGATTATTTTGCAATTGAGCATTCCCTAAATCATGATTTAATTTATTATATTGGAAAAGAAATTGATGAAAAATATATCAAGGATGTAAAGAAGATCATCCTAAGACCAAATCTAAAGAAGGATTTCAAGCTTGTATATACTCCACTTCATGGTACAGGTCAGGTATTTGCACCACAGGTATTACAATCTGAAGGCTATGATGTTGTACCTCTTGCATGCCAAATGACCAATGACCCAGATTTCTCTGGTGTAAAGACATCAAACCCAGAAAATAAGGAAGCATATGATGAGGCAATTGAGCTTGCAAAGGAAATTGGTGCTACCATTGTTCTTGCAACAGACCCAGATGCTGACCGTTTAGGTATTGCTGTTTTGCATGATGGAGAATATATCCTATTTACAGGTAACCAAACTGCTGCATTAGTATTTGATTATATTTGTAAGACAAGAAAGGAATTAGGTACACTACCTTCTGATGGTTACCTATTCACTACAAATGTATCTTCAACACTTCCAATTGCTATTGCTGAAAAATATGGTTTAAAGACTGAAATTACATTAACAGGCTTTAAGTTCATCGGTGAAAAGGCAAGAGAAATGGAAACTACTCACCGTGGTACTTATGTATTCGGCTTTGAGGAATCCTATGGCTGCTTAGTTTCTGATTGTGTACGTGATAAGGATTCCATTCAAGCAATTTTAATGCTTTGTGAGACAGCTGCATACTACCGTGAAAAGGGTATGGATTTATATGATGCATTACAAGAAATCTATAAGGAATATGGATACTACAAGGAAGGAATTACGAATATTGGCTTAAAGGGTCTTGAGGGTGCAGCAAAGATTCAAAGAATTATGAATTATTTCCGTGAATCCAATATTTGCTTAAAGGATTTCAAGATTTTAGCTAAGGATGATGTATATAAGTCTATGCATTATGATTATGTATCGGATAAGGATTCTACAATTAAGCTTCCTCAATCGAACGTTATTAAATATTATCTAAACGATAATATGTGGTTTGTACTTCGTCCATCAGGAACAGAGCCTAAGCTAAAGGTTTACTATGGAGTTAAGGGTAATTCAAATGAAGAAGCAGATGAAAAGCTTGCCCTATTAACTAAGGAAGTACTTGAAATCGTTAATATGATTAAGTAGATTATCGAAAAAATTGAGAGTGAAAACACTCTCTTTTTTCAATATCCTTTGATTTCATATGGTAATTGTGCTATTATATACAAGTATATAAAAGAAAAAAGAGAGAATGTAAAAAGAGGGGTAAATAAAAATGATTATATGGCATGATATTGATAATGATCGTATTACAAAGGATCAATTTGTTGCATGTATTGAAATTCCTAAGGGAAGCAAGAAGAAATATGAGCTTGATAAGGAAACTGGTTTGATTATTCTAGACCGTATCCTATATACATCTACACACTACCCAGCAAATTATGGATTTATTCCAAGAACCTATTCTCAGGATAAGGACCCACTAGATGTATTAGTATTATGTGATGAGCCATTTGACCCACTAGTATTAGTACGTTGTAAGCCAATTGGAGTAGTAAAAATGATTGATGAGGAAGCAGCAGATGAAAAGATTATCTCTGTATGTGTAAATGACCCATCTATGAGTGGATATAGCGATATTAGTGAGCTTCCACCTCATATCCTAGATGAAATTAAGCATTTCTTCATCGTTTATAAGCAGCTTGAAAATAAGACAACCTTCGTTACAGAAATCGATGGTGTTGACGAGGCTAAAAGAGTTATTCAGGCATCTATTGATGCATATAACGACTTATATTTAAAGTAATATTTAAGGAGAGATCAAAATGGCTTTAACAGCAGGTATAGTAGGATTACCTAATGTAGGTAAATCTACTTTGTTTAATGCAATTACAAAGGCAGGTGCTTTGGCTGCAAATTATCCATTCGCAACCATTGAGCCTAATGTAGGTATGGTAAATGTACCAGATGAGCGTTTATATGTTCTATCTAGTATGTATAATCCTAAAAAGACTACTCCAGCAGTATGTGAATTCACCGATATTGCAGGCTTAGTTAAGGGTGCATCTAAGGGTGAAGGCTTAGGTAACCAATTTTTAGGTAATATTAGAAACTGTGATGCAATCTTAGAGGTTGTAAGATGCTTCCAGGATTCCAACGTTACCCATGTTGAGGGTACTGTAGATCCTGTAAGAGATGCAGAAATCATCAATCTAGAATTAATTTTAGCGGATTTAGATTCTGTTCAAAAAAGAGCTTTAAAGCTTGAAAAAAAGGCTCAATCTAAGGTAGATGACGCTCCAGCTGAATTTGCATTCCTAAAGAGAATAGAAGCATGTCTAATGGAAGAAAAGCCAGTTCGTACATTAGAATTATCTGAGCAAGAGGAAAAATATCTATCTGGATACCAATTATTAACTGCAAAGCCATTTATGTATGTTGGTAACGTAAAAGAGGATTATATTGCAAATCAAGATGAAGATAAGGATTATCAAAAGCTAAAGGCCTATGCAGAAAAAACAGGTGCTAAATGCATTGCAATTTCTGCGGAAATCGAATCTGAGCTTGCTGTATTAGAGGATGACGAAAAGGAAATGTTCTTAGCAGATTATGGAGTTGAAGAACCAGGCTTAAATAAGCTTATTCGTGCTACCTATGATTTACTAGGCTATGCAACCTATTTTACAACTGGTCCTGACGAATGTAGAGCATGGACCTTTAGAAAGGGTATGCTTGCACCTGAATGTGCAGGTATTATTCACTCTGATTTCCAGCGTGGCTTCATTCGTGCAGAAACAGTTTCCTATGATGATTTAATTAAATCCGGCTCTATGCTTAAAGCAAAGGAAGCTGGCCTTGTACGCCAAGAGGGTAAGGATTATCTAGTTCAAGATGGCGATGTAATGCTATTTAAATTTAATGTTTAAGACAGTTTATTAAAGGACTGTCTTTTTTTAATTTCTTTATTGTCCCCCCCCGATAAAGTAGTATAATATAGATAGGTAGAACGATAATTTCAATTTTTAAACATTTATTTTTAATTTATAAAACAAATATCACTATTAATAATGGAGGTAATGATTATGAAAAAAAGTATTTTATTAGCTTCTTTAATTTCTATTCCTTTTATATTATGTGCTTGTCAAACTCAAGATAATGTAACAGAGTCAACTACCCAAACAAAGGCTTTAAAGCATAAAATTGAAGATTTTTTTGTGACTCAGTTTTATGATGAATCCAGGTTTTGGGGATATGATGGAAGAACAGGTGTTCAAACATCTGGTTATTTACTAGTTATGCCGGACTTAAGCTTAAAGAATGCAAGAACCTCTAATGATTGGATTAATCCAGAAGAGATAAAAATGAATCAGTATATTTCTGGAGATTATTTTAGGTTTTTGGTTGGATATGAACATGAAGGAAGCTTTGATCACCCCTTTCATTTTATTGATGATGATTTAAATGAAAATCAAGGAGCACCTATCTATGAAGAGGTTACTTCCTGCACATTTTATCCTTGCCAAATAATTAAGATTGATGAAAAAAATATCACTAGAGATGAAGATGGATATATTCAAAGCATTTCTACTGGATATTATGATATTCATTCAAGCGCCAAGCTAGATAGAATTACCATCGATATACCAGAAAAGCCTCGTAGCAGTAACGCCTTTGCATATTTAAATAATTATAAAGGAGATGTTTATGCATCTGTTCAAGAAGGTGTCATATATTCATTTTTGTCCTATGATCCATCCAAAGAAAGAAATAATGAAATAAGAGA
>JAFPIE010000264.1 GCA_017388605.1 Acholeplasmatales bacterium
CTATTCTTAATTCATTCTTATAAATATCGACAGAATATTGGTTTAATACATTACCTTCAGCAACGAATACTCCAATTGGGTCAAGATTTAAATTAAACACAGAGGTTAATGTCATATTACGAGTAGTAGGACTAAAGAAACGATAATTTGAAATCGAAATATATTCCTCGCTCATATAACAAATAGAACCATAGCTTCCTATAAATTCTATTTCTTTTTTTAGAAGAGTATCTAAATCATATTTTGTCAAGCAATAAATATAGTTACTGCTTGAAAGACCATCATAATAAAGATTATTAAAATCTAATTCCTCATTACTTGGATGATTAGAAATTACAAATAGCTGGTTCGATAAAACCCTTGTTTCTACTATAGCGTTATTAACACACGCTTCCTCTTTTAAAGTATGATTATCCTCATTAAATCTTAAAAGATATAAAACCCGTGAGTCATATGCAATAATCAAATCCTTATATATTTGAAGCTTGACATCATCTACAATCCTTCTAGTACCAAGTGCAAAATCTAAATATTCATCTACAAGCTTATTTCCATCTAAATCGTATATAACAAGATCTGAACCATAAACATAATAACAATACTTTCCGTCAAATTTGGCAATATCTGCCTCAATTACATTTCTCTCTTGATTGTTTGTATCATAGCTTGTGTCTGTTGATGGAATTATTGATTTGTCTGGCGCACTAACCTCTTCAGTCACTGGTGCTGAAGCTCCTGCGCTAAAGATATTAAAATTAATACCTTTTATTTTATCTAAAATAGATTGTCTAGGTGTAAAATCTTTTAATTCTTTAAATTCTTTTTCAGATATTTTATTTAATTCCACATAGCTTGCGTTTTGATATGCATCTGACAAATGATAATATCTATTGTTATAATCGTTTACCGCAAGCTGATCTATTCCTAAAACTATACCAAATATAAGAAGTATACCTAATATTGCATATGCAGGAATCAATCTTATCCAAATGCTTTTCTTCTTTTTTTCTTTTATTTCAACCAAAGCTTTTTCATTATAATTCTCATTAAATTCCTTTTTTAATTGCTTATTAAATGCCTTTAATTTCATAGCCCTCTAATTCCTTTCTTAAAAATTTCTTTGCTTCATAATAAAGCTTATTTACTTTGTTCACATCGATGTTTAATGAAATGGAGACCTTCTTCGATGAATAGCCAACTAAGACCTTTAACAAAAAGACTTCTCTCATTTCTATATCTAGCTTATTTATTACATAAGATAGACATGGACTTAAGGTAGTATCTGTGATTGTATCTGATGTATCGAGTAAGACTTCTTTTTTCTTTTTTAGATAATCTAAAGCCTTATTCTTAGCTATCGTATAAATCCAGGCTGTAAAGCATTTGGCATTATAGGAATCCTTTTTCTCTACGAAGGTTAAATACGTATCTTGAATTAGATCCATTACGATTTCTCTATCGGTAATGTAATTCAATATCGCAGATTTCACTAGCGGTAAGGTTTCCTTATAAATCTTATCAAAGCTTTCTTCACTACCGTTTTTGTAGTCTAAAACCAGTTTTTCTAGATTCATCTTTTTTCTCCTTTCACCAATATAAACGAAGAACTCATAAATTTTTTAAGAATTTTTTAAAAAAGTTTTTCTATTATCATAATAACTAGGACACAAAGAAAAGGCAAGACTAATCTTGCCTTATGCTTCTATCCTGCATAGATATAGGATGATCCATTTGCGGTAAATCCTGTTGTGGTGGTAGTAAGCTCTAAATTTGGAGTTTGGTGACCGTTGTTATTATTATTGAAAATGATTCTATCAAATTCAGTCAAATCAACTGTAACTGCATATACATCACAATCACCATCTACTCCAACATAAGTAGCTTTTTCTCCTGGCCAATTAGGGTTCACAGTTCCATTACGCCACAAATATACCATTACCTCATCCCAATGAGCTGTGTTCTTAAAGTAAACTGTAATTTCTGTCGAATCAGGATCAACATATTTAACGAAGCTATAGGAATTACCATTAACATCAAATCCAATCGTATCCTTTGTAACCTCTAAATCAGGAGTTTGATTTCCATTACCTCCATTACCATTTGTGAAAATGATTCGATCATACTTTGATGTATCAAAGGACACGGAATATGCATTATAGCCATCCTTATCCTTACCAATAGATGAGATTTCATTTCCTGGCCAAGAACCTGTTGTTTCCTCTGTTACACTATTCCAAACATAAGCATATACCTTATCCCAATTATAATCATTCTTAAATACAATAGAAATTGTATTATCTTCTACTGGATCTATAGGATCAACAGGATCAATAATGCCAGTACCTTCTACATAATCATATGGATTTCCATCATAGGTATATCCTGTTGTTTCACTTGTTAAGTCTAAATCAGGTGTCTTATCACCACTACCATTATTGAAGATAATATGATCAAATTCGGCTAAATCAACCTCGATAGAATATGCCATATGACCCTCTGTATCATAGCCTAAGGATTTAAGTGCTACTCCTGGCCAACCATTATTGTAGCCGCCTCTCCACATATAAGCATATACTTGATTCCAATCCTTATCGTTTTGGAAATCAACAGTAATAATATCTTCATCATCTACTGGCTCTTGATATTCTAAGAATACCTCTTCTGATACATTATATTTACCATCAACCATATCATCTAAGGTGTATTCATAAGAACCACTAACCTTAATATCTACAGTTTGATCATAACCATTATTAAATATAATATGGTCATATTCATCTGCATCAAATTCATATTTATAGCATGTATTTCCAGAATAATCCTTTATTGTATCTGAAATTAGAACACCAGGCCAGCCTGTATTGGTTTTCTTTGTTGTATCATTCCATGCATAAATATTTACCTTATCCCAGTTTTGGCTATTATTGAAATATACCAAAACCTTACCCATAGATGCATATCTTGTATAAGAATATGTATTTACTAATTCAGAACCATCCTTACCTAAAACCGTAATAACGATAGATACGGTTTGTCCTTCCTCAATTCCAGATAAGGAAACCTTAGCATATTCTGATGTAGCACTGACATTATCAGAGCCAACCTTTACTACTGCAGAAA
>JAFPIE010000265.1 GCA_017388605.1 Acholeplasmatales bacterium
ATAAATTTCGGGAATGATGTTCTCCCTTGCTATTATGCAAAACCGCTTATTCAAGCTGATGACGTCTATGATTTTTTATCATGGATAAATCAGCTTTTTTTCATTTTAAAAGGAGGAATTATGAACATTTTTTTATCATTATTTATTATTTTTACCTGTGGTATTTTGGGTGGAATTCTATTTGAAAAAATAAAATTACCAAAGCTTGTTTGGTATATTATATTAGGAATATTCATTGGCCCATCCGTATTAAATATTGTAGATGATACATTAATAAATATATCATCCTATCTAAGACAAATTGCTTTAGTTATTATATTAACTAGAAGTGGATTATCCTTAGATATCCATAATTTAAAGAAGATAGGTAGACCTGCTATATTTATGTGCTTTTTACCTGCAGTATTTGAAATTGTAGGTATCGCTATATTTGCTCCAATATTTTTAGGAATATCCTATTTAGAGGCATTATTACTCGGTAGCGTTCTTGCTGCAGTATCACCTGCAGTGGTTGTACCTAGAATGATTAAATTAATGGATGAGGGCTATGGAATGGAGCATAATGTTCCTGAGCTCATAATGGCTGGAGCATCCTGTGATGATATTTTTGTAATTGTATTATTCTATTCCTTTAAGAGCTTAGTTGCAACCTCTAATTTTCAAGCTTGGGATATAGCACAAATACCAATAAGCATAGTAGGAGGAGTATTCTTAGGTATTGTTGTTGGATTTTTCATTGTTTTAATCCTCCATAAATTAAAAATGAATAAGGTAATTCATGTCATATTTATGCTAGGAGCATCCTTTGGAATGATTGCCTTAGAGAGTGCATTAAAGCCATATTTTAGCATTTCATCGCTTTTAGCCATAATCGTTATGGCTTTAATCGTTCATATCTTTAAAAGGGAAGAAGCAAAGGAAATTCAAAAAACCTATAATTCCTTATGGAGTGGCTTTGAAATATTATTATTTACCCTAGTTGGTATTGCAACCGATATACATTATGCTTTTTCTATAGAAGGTGCCATTTTAATTGGTATTGTTCTTATAGCATTAGTATTTAGAAGCATAGGTGTTTTTGTATCTTTAATCGCTACAAAATTTAATAAAAAGGAAAAACTATTTATTATATTATCCTATCTTCCTAAGGCAACCGTTCAGGCATCCATTGGTGCTATTGCATTACAGGAGGGATTGGGATGTGGAACTGTTGTTTTAACGGGTGCAGTCATTTCTATTTTAATTACTGCACCACTTGGGGCAATATTAATGGATAGAACCTATAAGAAATTATTAAACCCAAAGGAAGAAATAGAAATTAATTTAAACAACTAAATATTTGGATATTATATTCTATTTTTCTTTTGAAAAAGAAAATGCATAGATAAATATCAGCAAACGCTTTCATTTTTACTTTTTTTATGTAATAATATTGTTATACAATATCTTATATTATGTTTACTATTTAAGATTTAAATGAGTGAGATTGATTTCAGGGGGCAAAAAAATGCTACTTAAAAAAACTGGGGTTATTATTGTCAATATATTCATTATGATTGCCATGCTGACCTTTGTTATAGTATATTCTGTTATTGAGAATAAAAATATGACACAAAGGCAAATTGAGCATTTCGAAAATACAACCATTTCTATGGAGCATGTTACAGAGAATTATCTTGAAGGAGAGCAGCGTATATGTGATGTTTGGGCAAGATACATCAATAGCCAAGAAATGACTATGGAGGATGCCATATCCTTTATTCGAGTTTCTCATGTTTTAGCGAATGCATCCGCACATATCGTATTTGAGGATTCCTTAGTGGGCTTATCTACAAGAGGTAGTGCATCAAATCCAACGGATTATTCTGTTTCCTATGAAAGATTAGGCTTGTTAAATGATGATAGCTGGATTTATGGAATGGGAGAATCCATTAATATATCTAGAGCGTATACGAATCCAGTAAATGGTGAGCAATCGATTGCGTTCTGTAATTTTATTAATCTTAAGGATGGCCTAGATATGAAAAGAGCGATCCTACTTAGAGTATTACCGATTTCTGAATTAAAAGAAAAATGGAGCTTCCCTCAGGAGGCATTTGTAAATGCGGAGCTATCCATTATTGATGGGGATGGAGATTATATTATTAAAGGACATTCCTTCAAGAATTCTAGCTTCTTTGAATTCTATAGATCCTATAATTCTATAGACCCACAGGAATCCGATAGCTTCTTTAAGGGAATAACATCGAAGACAGGCTCATTTATTATGCTTAATTCTCGTGGTGAGGAATGTATCCTTTCCTATACCCCATTTGCCCAGACTGGTGGATGGACCTTACTTAGCTTTATGCCACTAAAGGATTTAAATGTAAATACAGAAAACTGGCTTTTAATTGGATTTGTTTCTATAGGTCTTATCATATTATTTGTCTTCGATTTAGTTGTTATGCTGTATTTTAATAAAAAGCTTCAAATTACTGCAAGAGAGGCAAGATCCGCAAGTAAGGCTAAAACAGATTTCCTATCGACGATGTCACATGATATTAGAACTCCAATGAATGCGATTATTGGTCTTACAACCATCGCACAAAAGAATATTGACGATAAAAAATCAGTTAGTGATGCTTTGCATAAGATTACTCTTGCAAGTAATCATTTGTTGACATTAATTAATGATATATTAGATATTTCTAAGGTGGAAAGTGGAAAATTGAATTTATCCCCACAAACCTTCTCTATCGTTTTAACTGCTGAAAATTTAATGAATTTATCTCAGCCTTTAATTAAACAAAAGAATATTGATTTTAGCTTCCATATCAGTCGTATAGAAAAGGAATATCTATATGCAGATCAGCTAAGATTAAATCAAATTTATATTAATATCCTATCGAATGCCATTAAATATACCGAGCCTTATGGAAAGGTTAGTGTAGATTTAAAGGAGGAGGAGTCCAATAAGGAGGGCTGTATTAAGCTTACCTACAGGGTTTCTGATACAGGTATAGGTATGAGCAAAAGCTTCATGCAGACGATGTATCAGCCATTCTCCCGTCAAACCGATAGTAGAATCAACAGCATTCAGGGTACAGGCTTAGGTCTTGCCATCACCAAGCAAATGGTAGACCTTATGGAGGGCACAATTGAATGTGAAAGTGAAGAGGGTAAGGGTACAACATTTACTGTTGTATTAGATATTCCTTTATCCGATTATCAAAGAGGAGAAATGAAGCTTGAGGCATTAGATGTCTTAATTGCGGATGATGATGAGGTTTTATTAGAGACAGCTAAGGATACCCTATCCTCCTTAGGCTTAAATGTGGAGGAGGCAAGAAGTGGTCTTGAGGCAATCGGAATGATTAAGCATAGGCATGAGCTTGGTAAAGGCTATAATATTGTCATCATTGATTTAAAAATGCCTGATATTGATGGTATAGAAACTATAAGAAGAATAAGATCGGAAATCGATTCCGATACACCAATTTTACTTATTTCTGCATATGAATGGCAGGATGTAGAAAGAGAGGCTAAGGAGGCTGGAGTAAACGGCTTCTTAAGTAAGCCATTATTTAAATCTACCTTATACGATAAGATTAATGAGATTTTAGGTACAGAGGCAAAGACAGCTGAGCCTGATGGTGATTATTCCGATTTAGAGGGTGTAAATGTCTTAATTGCAGAGGATTATGATATCAACTGGGAAATTATTTCTGCCTTACTTTCTATGTATGGAATTACTGCAGAAAGAGCGGAAAATGGTAAGGTTTGCTTAGAAAAGATGAAGGCGGCAAAGCCTAATGAATATACATTAATCTTCATGGATATTCAAATGCCAGAGATGAATGGACTTGATGCAACAAGAGAGATCAGAAAGCTTGAGGATAAATATCAATCCTCTATCCCAATCATCGCTATGACGGCAGATGCCTTCTCTGAAAATGTTACAGAATGCTTAAATGCTGGTATGAATGGACATATCGCAAAGCCTGTAGATATTAAGCTTGTAATTAAAGAAATAAGAAGAATAAAGGAGGAAGCAAAGAAATGAAAAAGGTAATGGGTTTGTTTTTGGGTGCTTTAATGGGTGTATCACTTTTATCCTGCGGACAGGGTAATTCTTCCCTAACTGAAGGCGAGCAAAGTGAGGAATTTGTTCCATCCTTAGATAAGAATAAGGAATGTGATATCGATATTGTAGGAAGCTATGATAATTTTGAAGCATTAGAGGCAGAATTTGATAAGTTTAATGAGTATTATCCTAATGTTCGCCTAAGCTATAGAAAGCTTGATGATTATAATAATACCTTAGCTACGGTATTAGATTCTTCCGATAAGCCTAATATTTTCTTTTCCTACACATGGATGATGGGAAATGATAAATATAACTCTGTAGTTTCTCATATGGAGGAGCTTTCGAATAAAAATCTTAAATTCAATTTGAATTGTATTCGTCAGGGTTTAATTCATCAGGATGCATCTTCTAAAGTATATATGGTACCTGTTTTCTCTAGAACCTATGGTATGCTTGTCAATAATGATTTATTTAAAAAGGAAGGAATTACTGTACCTTCTACATGGGATACCTTAGTTTCTACTTCCTTATCCTTCAAGGATAAAGGATATGTAAGCCCAATCATGGGCTATAGCCTAACGTCTTCAAGCTGTTTTATGAATACGATTGCCTATCCACTATTTGTTGCAGCACTAGAAAAGAATCCTAGCGCCTTAGCACTTGCGAATGATTTAAATCCATCTGCAGGAGAATATATGAGAGATTCTTTAAAGGCTGTTACAGATTTAGTAGATAAGGGATGTATCAATTTAGATGAATGCGATAAGATTGCAGATAATTATAAAAAGGTATTATTACGCTTCTTTGAGGGCGATGTACCAATGATGGTATGTACGGCAGATACAGTATCTGGTACTAAGAAAAGAGAAGCAGAATCTGAAGCATTTAAGGCTTCTCCATTTAATTATTCCTTCTATCCAATTCCTTTAACAAAGGATGGTGGCTATTTCATAGATAGTCCATCTGTTGAATTTTCTGTAAATAAGGATTGCAAGAATTTAGATATGACCAATGAATTCATGAAATTCTTAATTTCAAGCAAGGAGCTAAACGCTATGGCATCGATTAAGAGGCTTGTAACTCCAACAAAGGATATGCCGCTAGATTCTGTATATGAGCCATTTGGTAGCATTGCCAAGGAAAGAATCATTTTCCCAGAGGTTATCGGTATAAAGGATCCTCTAACCGTTCAGCTTAGAATTGCATCCTACAAGGTAGGAAGAGGAGAAATGACGATTGATGAGGCTATAAGCAATTACGGTAGCTTTAAGGACTAAGAAAGATAAGACCATTCTTCTTTTGAAGAGTGGTTTTTTTTGGAAACAATTTCGTTGTTTTTGTTAAAAAATTGGCTATAAATTGAATTATTTTTGTCTATAACTGGATAAAATATTATATAATAATATAAAGTGTTAAAATGTATTTTCAAAAAACCTAAGGAAATAGAGGTTCATTTTATGAATAATAATATTATTAATAAGCTAAAAAGATATATTTTAATTGCAGATGATGAATATATCAATCAAGAAATATTAAAGGAAATTTTATCTAGTGAATATGAGGTTTTAATTGCGAATAATGGTCTTGAGGTAATGCGTACCCTAGAGGAAAGTCCAAAGCCAATTTCACTTATTTTACTGGATTTAAATATGCCATTTATGGATGGATTTACGGTAATCCGAAAAATAAAGGAAAGCGATGTATATAAGGATATCCCTATTATTGTAATTACAGGGGATAAGGATAGTGAGCTTGAGGCACTAACCCTAGGTGCAGTAGATTTTATTACTAAGCCATTTGACTTAAATGAAATTATTATGGCTAGAGTCAATCGTTCTATCGAATTATCTGAAAAAAGAATTATCGTAAGTACTGCAGAAAAGGATGAATTAACAGATTGCTACAACAAGCCTGTATTTATGGAATATGTGGAAAGAATTGATAAATACGGAAATGGTGAGGCAAAGGATATGGTTGTTTTAAATATCTCTCATTTCCATTTATATAATGAGCTTTATGGTAAAGAAGAGGGCGATAAGGCTTTAGTATATATTTCCAATATCCTAAAGGCTATCGCATTACAAAATGATGGTATTGTATCTAGAATACAAGCAGATTATTTTGCATTATATGTCAATCATTTAGAGGATTATGATAAGGTTATTGTTTTTATTCATAAGGAACTAAAGGAAAAATATAATGCATCAAACATTTCTGTTCGTTTAGGTATTTATTCTTCAAATAAAAAGGAAGAATCTGTTGATGCAATTATCGATAGAGCGAAGATGGTTTGTGATGAAATCAGAAGTGCAAACACAAAATTTTATAATATTTATAGCGAGGATTATCAGAAAAACCAATTATTTAAGGAAAGATTAAATTACGATTTCCTAAAGGCAATTGAAAATCAGGAATTCTGTGTAT
>JAFPIE010000266.1 GCA_017388605.1 Acholeplasmatales bacterium
ACAATTATCTTCCAAACAGGATATGTTGAAAACGAGGATGATAAGAAATTTAGTGCACCAGGCGTAATTAATAAGGAAAAAGCTTATCTTTTACAAGAAAAATATTCTACAAAGGAAGCTGTTTTAGCCGCATTTAAGAAATTAAATGATAAATGGAGGACACTTCTATCTACATTACATGTAGAATCGGATAATGCCAAATTTGACCGTATGGTCAATATATGGAACCAATACCAATGTATGGTTACATTTAATATGTCAAGATCTGCCTCCTACTACGAAAGTGGTACAGGTAGAGGTATGGGATTTAGAGATTCCTGCCAGGATTTACTTGGCTTCTTACATCTAATCCCAGAAAAGAGTAAAGAGCGTATTATTGATATCGCATCAATTCAATTCAAGGATGGTTCAACCTACCACCAATATCAGCCTCTTACTAAGCGTGGCAATGCTGATATTGGAGGAGGATTTAATGATGATCCACTTTGGTTAATTGCTGCAGTTAGCCAATATATAAAGGAAACTGGTGATTATACTATCTTAGACCATCCTACCCCATTTAATAATGAGGCAGGAAGTGAAAAGCCATTAATTGATCACCTAAGAGCTTACTTCAACTTTATCGCAACACATAAGGGTCCTCATGGATTACCACTTATTGGTAGAGCCGATTGGAATGACTGTTTAAATCTAAACTGCTTCTCTAAGACTCCAGGTGAATCCTTCCAAACTGCATCCAACTTCGAGTCCGGTAAGGCTGAAAGTGTATTTATTGCAGGTATGTATGTATTATACGGAAAGGAATTTGCTGAAATTCTTTCAAGAGTAGGTCACAAGAATGAGGCAGAATATGTACTTTCTGAGGTTAAAGCTGTTGAAGAGGCAACCATTAAATATGGTTGGGATGGCAAGTGGTTCTTAAGAGCATACGATGCCTTCTGTAATAAGGTTGGAAGCCATGAATGCGAGGATGGACAAATCTTCGTTGAGCCACAGGGCTTCTGTACAATGGCAAGAATTGGTGAGGATTTAGGCTTTGGTAAAAAGGCCTTAGATTCCGTTCAAGAAATATTAACAAATGATTATGGTGTAGAAATCCTACATCCATGCTATAAGGAATATCACATTGAGCTTGGTGAGGTATCAAGCTATCCAATGGGATATAAGGAAAATGGATCTGTATTCTGTCACAACAATCCTTGGATTGTTATTGCAAATACAGTGATTGGTAATAACGAAAGAGCATTTGATATCTATAAGAGAAATTGTCCTGCTTATTTAGAGGATGTTTCTGAAATACATAAAACTGAACCATACTGCTATAGCCAAACCATCGCTGGTAGAGATGCCAAGAACTATGGTGAGGCAAAGAATAGCTGGCTTACTGGTACAGCATCATGGACAATGTTTGCTGCAAGCCAAGCAATCCTAGGTATTAAACCAGATTATGATGGATTAAGAATTGATCCACATCTACCTAAGGAAATCAAGCATGCTACAGTTAAGCGTGTATTTAGAGGAATTACTTATAATATCACTATCAATAACAATGCCACTGGCAAGTATAAAATGATAGTTAATGATACACCTGTTGATGGAAACTTAATTCCATTCGACAAAAATACTTCCCAGCTTAATATTGTTATTGACTTATAATTTTTTCATATCCCTTCTGCAGTTCTCTCTCTCATACTTTTCAATGCAGAAGGTCTCTCCTTGTTTTTGTTTTAAGTGAATGACAATATTATATAAATGAAGCCAAAGAGCCCCTTTGGCTTCTATTTTTTATTCTTTTTAAAAAGCTAATTATTCATATATAAACATATAAAAAGCCTGGAAAAACGCTAAAATCCAGGCTTTTTTTGCATAAAAAAACGGGTTACTTGGGGTTGGTCCTAAGTAACCCTATTCAGTTGGCTAATTAATCTGTAAAGCTTTTAGGTCTCTTACCGTAAAGGATGATATTATTATCCTCATCAACGATTAAAGCCTTATTTAGGTCAATATTAACCTTTACAGAATCACGTACATGATAATTCTGATCCTTAACATAGAACTTTAATTGATCATATTTAACAAGTGCATACTTATTAGCACCATAATCCTTTACATCTAAAACCTCAGCATAGAAGCAATTATCACCTTCATTATCTGTATTGAATAATACGGATAAATGAGTTTTTAATAGCTTCTTACCCTTTGTATTGAACATCTTTTGTGCAATATCAAATGGTACATCAAATGTCATAGTATCAAACTTAAATACAAGCTTTTCCTTAGATTCAAGTACTGGAAGTACATTGATCTTAGTTAATAAGCTAATACGGTCAATTTGATTATCCTGGCCCACAATCTTCATTTGAGCAACATTAATATCAAATCCAACCTTACCAGATAATTCCTGATCTACAGGTGTCTTTAAGAAGGCAATATCCTTACCAGCTCTAATCCAATAAAGATTCTTTTTATCTACTACTTCCTTCTTTTCAATTACACCCTCAAATTCACTACCTAAGGAAACGGCATATGTAGGTACACTAACAGATACCTTACCATCCTTTACCTCATCTACAACTGCCTTTGGTAATTGTACATGTGTATTGAATATAGAAAGTACTCCACCAATAATTTCAGAATCATTTGTGAAATATTCAGGAACTCTTTGAATAACAGATTCCTCTGTATCAAAATCGAATAGATGGATACGTGTTAGGTCGATAGCTACTTTAATAATATCTCCAACCTTAACATCAAAATTCGATAGCATCTTCATACGTACTTCTGTTAAAGAATCCGTAACGAGCTCATCATTTTCCATATCTAAATCAGCATAAACGATAGTTTCAGATCCTAAAGCCTCAACAACAGTAACTCTAGCATCTAAAATATCAAGCTTTTCCTTATTCATGCTCTTGTCATAAATAAAGATATTTTCAGGTCTAATACCAACGCAAACTGCTTTGCCTTGTACAATTTCAGAATCCTTTATCTTAGGTAAAAACTCCTTTAATAAACGAATCTTTGCAAATCCCATACTAAGATAAATAGTATCATCCTTAATTTCATAAGCGGCATTGTAGAAATTCATTTGTGGGGTACCAATGAAGCCCGCAACGAACTTATTTGCAGGATAATTATAAATATTCTTAGGTGTATCAATTTGTTGAATAAAGCCATCCTTCATAACAACAATTCTAGTACCCATTGTCATAGCCTCTACCTGATCATGTGTAACATAGATAAATGTTGTTTGTAATCTTTGATGAAGCTTTGTAATTTCACTTCTCATGGATGCTCTTAATTTAGCATCTAGGTTAGAAAGTGGCTCATCTAATAGGAATACCTTAGGCTTTCTTACGATAGCTCTACCTAAAGCAACTCTTTGTCTTTGTCCACCAGATAGAGCCTTAGGCTTTCTATCAAGATATTCAGTTATATTTAAGCTGACAGCAGCTTGTTGTACTCTGTCATCAATTTCTTGGGCAGTAAGCTTTCTGAATTCCATTTCAGGCTCACCATTCTCATCTAGTACTTGTTGACCATTCTCATCAAGTTTTGGCATAAGTACCTTGTTAATCTTTAAGCTATATGCAATGTTATCATACACCGTCATGTGTGGGTATAACGCATAACTTTGGAATACCATTGCTATATCTCTATCCTTTGGTGCATAGTTATTAACTACCTTATCACCAATCATTAATTCTCCTGCAGTGATTTCTTCCAATCCTGCAATCATTCTTAGCGTAGTTGACTTACCACATCCGGAAGGTCCTACGAATACAATAAATTCCTTATCCTCAATTTCCATTGAGAAATCATTAACAGCTTTAAATCCATTGTCATACACCTTATAGATGTGCTTCATACTCAAACTTGCCATTATAACTCCTCCAAGTCAAGATTTGCCTCTATCGTCCATATTTTACAACAAAAATTTTGAAATGTAAACGATTTACTTAAACGTTTTAGATTTTTTTGCGAAATTTTTTATTTTCGATACAAAAAGGACACTTTTGTAACGCAAACAAACGTCGTTATAAAAGAAAAAGGGCTTTTATGCCCTATTATCGAAACCATTTAAGAGAATTGCACCCAAAATATCTAAGCAGAATATGAACGAGAATACAATAGATACAACCAAAAGCATAGAAATCTTCCATTCTCTTCTTATTAGCTTATGAATCATATAAGAATAATTTCCAAAATTTGTTGTAATCATAAATATATAGGTAGTAAATACCATAATGAAGATAACTATTGGTATACCTAAATATAGGAATGGATTTAGCATAGCTGTTACAAGTAATACACCTAATATAAAATTAATGATATACCAAGGCATAAGAATAAGCTTTACAACCATTGTAGTCTTTATAGGATTCTTCTCCTCCTTAAATATTCCAAGGACTGCGAATATTAAAGCTACAAAAGAAAATGGTAATATGGCTAAATTGGCTATTAAACCTGCAAGTAGGAATCCTCCTATGATTTCTGAATCTGTAAATAATAATAAAATTAACGCAACCAAATAGGGTGCTTGTGCCAAATACATGAATATGGCCTCTAAAATTAATGCTATCTTATTTTTCATATTATAATTCCCCCAAATAAACCCTAGACATTATAATGTAATTCTTTAAAAAAATAAAGGACATTTTTTCATGTCCTTGTATTTTATCTGATTCTTTTTCTAATTTTACCTATTAGAATACATATAATTAATACAACTAAATTAATAATTACAATAATACTTCCTGCAGGAGTATCAATATAATAATTTAAGATTAAGCCTAAAAAACAACAAACGATAGAAATAATAACACTAGAAATAATGACACTTTTATAGGTTTTAAAGATCTGTCTTGCAGAAACCGTTGGGAAAATAATTAAGGAAGATATTAATAATGCTCCCATAACCTTCATACCGATTACTACCGTTAAGGCACATAAAATGGCAATAATAATAGAATATAATTCACTATGCTTACTTGTCGATTTAAAGAAGGTTTCATCAAAGGTTAATGCAAATATCTTATTATATAATAATATAAATGTACCAATGACAATAAGACTTAATACAACACTTAGGATTAATTCTTCTTTAGTAATTCCTAAGATACTACCATATAGATATCCTTCAATATCGATATTCGTACCCTGGGTATGAATTACAGTATATCCTATCGCAAGGGATGATGCAGCAATAATACCAATGGCAGCATCTCCATGTATTTTATTCTTTTCGGTAAGCTTTAAAATCAATATGGCTGCAATAATTACTACTGGCATAGCTAAGGCTAAAGGTGCCCAATTTAAGGCACTTGCAATAGCGGCAGCACCAAAGCCAACGTGAGATAAGCCATCTCCAATCATAGAATTCTTCTTAAGTACCATAGAAACACCCAAAAGTGCAGCACATATAGATATCGCACCACCGACAACAAAGGCATAAACCATAAATTTATAGGAGAACATCTCAAAAATATTTAATATCATAGATTTGCCTCCAAATAATCATCCGTTTTACCAAAATAATAACCATCCTGTGATAAGGCTAATACCTTATTTCCAATTAAGGAATCACTATCTATATCATGTGTAATCATAATAATGGTTATATTATGACCTTCATTTAAATGCTTTAGGGTTGTATAGAATTCACTTTTCGATTTTTGATCTAGGTTGTTACTAGGCTCATCTAAAATTAATAGATTTTCTGTTGCACATAGGCTTCTTGCAAGCAATACCTTTTGTCTTTGCCCTCCTGATAATTCAGAAAAGATTTTCTTTTTTAAATCTGTAATCTTTAGAATTTCCATAATTTCTAAAGCCTTTTTCTTTTCATTTTTATTATAAAATGGACGAATACCAACCTTATTTATAAATCCAGACATAATAACCTCTAAAACAGAGGCAGGGAAATTAGGATCCACTCTAGTCTCCTGTGGCATATAACCAATATTATTTGTATGATATGTAATCTTACCTTCAATAGGCTTAATAAGCCCAAGCATTCCCTTAATTAAGGTAGACTTGCCAACGCCATTTGAGCCTAAAACAATTATAAAATCCTTTTCCTCTACACGAAATGAAATATCGTGAATTACCGCTTGCCTTTCATAGCCTAGCGACAAATGCTCTACCTCAACTAGCATAGGCTACCTCCTTTTTAATTTAGAGCTAATCTTAATGCCTCTACATTCTTTTTCATAAAATCGAGATATGTATAGCCCTTATTATAATCATCCTTTGTAATATTTTGCATGGAATAGAAGGTTAATATTTCAACACTTGGTCCATCATAACCATTCTTTTTCTCTTTTTCAATTTCTTCTTTTATTGTTCTTGCAACAGTAGATGATGACATCTCAACTTCAAAAACATAAGAAAGATGCTTTTCCTTGACCTGGTTGGTCAAAGATACAATAACCTTACTTGATGCATCCTTATTGGATGAGCATCCCATGAATGCTGCATCATAATTGATTCCATATTCCTTTACAAAATATAGAAGTGGGAATCTGTCGCCAAAGCATAAAAAGTTTGTTTTTGCATTCGCAACAATATCCTTAATTTTTCCATCAATCGTATTTAAGGATGCAATATATGCATTCGTATTTGCAATATACTTATCCTTATTACTAGAATCCATTTCACATAAGGCATCACAAATAGCCTTTATAATAATACTCGCATTTGTAATGGATGTCCATACATGAGAATCATATTCTACCTCTGCCTCTTCTTCCGCTTCTTCCTCTTCCTCTTCAGCAGATATTGGCTTTTCTTCACCAAGTAAGGAAACACCCGCATTTCTTAAGCAATCAAACATATTTATTATCTTTAATTCCTTTGGAGCACTAGATAGAATTTCCTCTTCTACCCATTTACTATCATCCTCTCCACCTACATATATAAATAGTTTTGCATGTAATACATTCTTTATATCTACTGCAGATGGACTATAGCTATGAATATCTACGCCAGGCTTAACGAGCATATCCGCTTCCCATTTGGAATCTCCAAGAACTGCCTTTGCAAAGGATGCACCCGGATAAACGGTAGATATAACATCAAAGCTCTTATTACTACAGGAAGTTAAAGCTATAACAAATAAAAACATAAAACTGAAAAATAAAAAGCTTAATTTCTTCATCATAAATATATAAACCTCTCCCCACATTTCTTGCAAACTCCGCTGATATATGTATTTTGTGGTTCTATCATAAAGCCAAGCTTTTCCTTCACCATAGAAACAAAGCTTTCGCTTTCCTCATTACCTAAAGCAATGACCATACCACATTTTTTACATTCAAAATGAAAGTGAGTTAAGCATTTTCTAGATTCTACATATTGATATGTAGCATATTTTTGATTCGATGCCTGATGCTTTAATAGCATTCCCTTATCTACCATTTTTAAAATATTTCTATAAACTGTAGCTAAATTAATGTCATAACCAGACTCTTTAATCTCATCATAAACATCTTGTACACTAAAGCTTGTATTCTTATGTGTTTTTAGGAATTCTAATATATATTCCTTTGGCTTTGTTTTATAATCCTTTTCCATAATATCACCTTTTGCAAATCATTTGCAAATTTATTATACGCTTCTTTTTTTCTAAGTCAAGAAAAAAATACCGCAAGCGCGGTATTATTCTACACTCTTTAAGGACTCTACCATCTTTACTCCTCTTATCCTTAAGGATAATAGCATATTTATAGCTATTGCAACACCAAAGGTTAATAGGAATGCAATGACATAGGTCTTAAAATATATATGATATAAATAGGAAACTAACGATACTATATTATTCTCTAATACGAGTAGCATAAATGGATATCCTAAGATTAACCCTATAATTACACCTACTAAGGTTAAGGATAAGGATTCAATAAGTAGAGATCTTAATATTTCTATTTGATTAAAGCCTAAAACCTTTAGGGTTGCAATATCCCTACTTCTTTCTTTAAAGTTCATTAAGGATAAATTATAAATGACAACAATACCCAAAAGTATTGCAAATATTTTAACCGCATTCGTCATTACAGAAATACCACTCATTAGGCTTTCTGTCATTTCAACCCAATGGGATGGTGTTCTTGCCTCATTGACATAGGATAATCCTTCGAAATATTCTAAATATTCATTCTCCTTACTCTTATCACTTAATCCTATTTCTAATAATGTATATCTAAAGGCAGAACAATCCTTGAATATTTCATTGCCCTCATGTAAGATAATTCCATTGTAATAAAATGCTGGATAAATACTATCTACCTTAGCCTGATAATCTATAGAATTATAAGTAAAATGAACCATATCTCCAACACCAAGCCCTAAGGTTTCTGCAACATTTTTAGACACCATACAGGAATTGATAGGGAAATCTACCTTAACGGCCTGTCCCTCATTTGGAATGATATAAATCGTAGATGACATTTTGCAGCTACTATCCTTATAGGCCTCACTCGATTGATGAATCGAATATTCATAATATTCTAATCCATCTAATTTAGCTACATCTAAATCTAATTCTTCCTTTGTTTTATAATTATTTAATACAATCGTTAAATCCGAGCTATAGAATAGCCCTAAATCATTATCTATACCATAATTTAGGGTATCCTCAATACCAAAGCCAGAAACCAATAATGCGATACAGCCAAGCACTCCAACGATAACCATGATAGATTTACCTATATTAATCGAAATATTACGGAATGCCATCTTAAGTGAAAAGAATTTTGTTTTCTTAAATTCTATTTTTCTCTTATGATTTTTAAAGCTAACAACCCTTGGCCTCATAGATTCCGATGGTTTTAGCATAATTTCCTTTCTTGCAATAATATAGGTAACCAAAACGGCAACACCAACAAATACAACCAAAGTTAAAATACCATATAGCCACGGGAATATATATGGGGCATCTGGTAAATGATAAATAATACCATATTTTTTACCTAAGATTTTAGGTAATATCATTGGGCCTAAGACCTCACCGATTACTGTACCTATTAATACTAACGTTACCGTTAGACTAATATAATGCAGCATAATCATTCTTTTTGGTACGCCAATTGCCTTAAGCGTTCCTATTTGCGTTCTATCCTTTAATACCATTTGACTCAATGTGGTTAATATAACTAATACACCAACAAAGAAAAAGAATAGAGGGAATACATAGGTGAAGCTTCTAGCCTGCTTGACATCATTGTCGATGACCATATAAAATGGCATACCACTTCTTTGGCTTGTCATAAGTAAATTATTATTGCTACCCTTGGCTAGAAAATATGCATCAATCTTATTTTTTAATGCTACTGCATCACTATTTTTTGCTTTAATCACATATTGATTTGGATTTAGCATAGTCAATAAATAATTATAAATTAGATTAACTACATTATCCTTATAATTCTTTTCTAAAAGCTCTCTTGCGATTCTTTTTAATCTAGCCTCGCTCATTAAAACAACACTATAATTATAGGATGCCTTTGTTATATTCTCAGGATAATCCATAGTACCATCTACTGTTGTTGTAAGCATCAAGGAATCCTTCTTAAAAATATTCTCTCCGCCCTCTTTAACATAGCCATCTAATAAATCTACATAATCTGTTAAATCATAGCTTGATATATCAAAGGTAAATGAAAATTCATCACCTAAATTATATAAGGTAGAATAGGAATCGGATAAGCTCATCAAATCATTATCTATATAAATAAAATCATCTATAGTATTGTTTTCTGTATTTATTATTTTCCCATAGGGCTTAGAAATCGTAGGAATTTTATCTACAACGGTAATAAAAATAGAATGTGCACTAGATTCTGATGGAATATAGATTCTAGATTCAATAGAATCTCCATCATTTAAAAGAGCTTTTATATTATCATAGTCCTTTTCATCATAGCTTTTGGTCGTGACCCATAAATCCGCTAAATTGCCTTCCTCGTATACTGTATTTACTTGAGATTCAAAAACATCCGCATTTGCATGTAAACCTACAAACAAGGTAACTGCAATAGCACCAATGACGATAATCGCAATAAATTGCATAAGGTTTTGTTTGATGGTTCTTACCATCATTTTATTTAATAATAAGAATGCCTTCTTCTTATTCATTACCAATCAACCTCCTCCGGCTTTATCGGATTTGGATTGATTTCATCTGAAATAATATTACCATCAGATATTTTAAATACCCTTTCTGCACACATAGCAATCTTTTGATTATGTGTAACAATGATAATAGTTTTATTATATTCCTTACCAATATCGTATAAAAGCTTTAAAATCGTCGCACCCGTCTTCTTATCTAAGGCTCCGGTAGGCTCATCACAAAGTAATAGCTCAGGATTTTTCACTACCGCTCTTGCGATAGATACTCTTTGCTGCTCACCACCAGAAAGCTGGCTTGGGAAATTGTTTGCACGCTTTTCTAGTCCTACTCTTTTTATAACATCTAAAGGATCTAGAGGATTCTTTGCAACACTCGCTGCAAGCTCTACATTTTCTAAAGCAGTTAAATTTGGCATAAGGTTATAGAATTGGAAAACAAAGCCAATGGTTTGACGTCGGAATAAGGATAGCTCCTTATTATTAAATTTAGCGATATCTAAATCTCCTACCTTATAGGAGCCTCTTGTTGCATCATCCATACCACCTAATATATTTAATAATGTGGATTTACCTGCACCAGATGGGCCAAGGACTACCGCGAATGTTCCCTCCTCTAGACTAAAGGAGATACCATTTAATGCCCTTACCTCATTTTCTTCGCCCTC
>JAFPIE010000267.1 GCA_017388605.1 Acholeplasmatales bacterium
AGCCTAAATCATCTTTGATTTTACCGCTTTTGATATCCGCCTCTAATTGAACTAAATCCTCTAAATTAGACTTTATTTTAGATAAAGAGGAGGATTTCGCATTCTTTACCATATAATAAGCTCTACCTGAGGATACATTAAATAATGCGGCAATATCGTTTTGGCTCATGCCGCCCTTTAACAAAACAGAAACATTATACATTTCTTGGAATTTATTAATCAGCATAGAAACCAAGAAGGAGGATTGGATTTTGGTTAAAATCTTCAAATCCCTATAAATTGAAAATACTTCCTTCGTATGATAGCTTAAATAGGCACTAATCAATTGATATACATCATCATCCAGTGGCTTAGATACCATAAGCTCAACATCAGGTGTTGTAATCTTCTTCTCCTCCGCCTTATATAGCTCTAGGATTTCAATTGCTCTTTGTAGGCTAGAGAGGCTATCGACATAGGTGATTAGCAAATTTAAGGTTTGCTCTTGAATTTTATATCCATCCACATCAAATTGATTTTTTGCATATTGATCTAGAGGTATATTCTTTATTCTTATATCGATATAGGTTGCATATTTTCTTAAATTCTTATACTTCTCACTCTTTTGATAATCTGTATCCTTAGTAAACAAGAAAATCAATACATTTTCCGAATTTCTATCATTCATTGCTGTATATAATTCCTTAAGGGCAGATTCTGATTGCTTAGTAATTGCCTCAGCACCCTTTACAGTAATGAATTTTAATGTATCAAATAAGGATATGGTTGTAAGCTCATCAACTAAGGATAATAAGCCTTCCTCTTCGATATCATAGCCTATTTCATCATACTCGGATGACAGGCTTTTTTTTATTTGTTCAATTTTTTCATTTGCGGCACTTATGTCATCCGTAGTTATGATGTAATTATACATATTATCGATTAGAATCCTTTGTAATCCACTTAATATAATTTAATAAATCCTCACTAAAGTCCTCAGGCTTTGCCATATATTGCCAGTTGCCTGATGCCTTAGATGGAATATTCATTCTGCCTTGCTCATCCGTTAAGCCTAAATAATCCTGTAAAGGAATAATACAAGTATCACAGGCAGTTCTCATACACCATTCAATAATCTTTCTTGCTGGCCAATCTCCCCAGTTAATACCTACAAGTGCATTAACCTTTTGCTTTTGCCATTCCTCTAAAGATTCATAGAAGGATGTAACCATTTGGTTATCATGAGTACCGGAATAGAATACATTGTTGGTTGGATATCCCTTATAAATAGGTACTCTCCAATTCCAATCTCCCCACTCAAATTGGAAGATATTCATTCCCGGGAAGCCACACTGTGCTAATAGCTCCTCTACATCTGGAGTTAATAAGCCTAAATTCTCAGCTACAATATTTGCATTAGGGCATTCCTGCTTAATCTTTTCAAATAAAGCGTATCTAGGACCATCCTCCCAATGTCCACCCTTTGCGTTTGGTGCACCATAAGGAATAGAGAAATATCCTGCAAATCCTCTAAAATGGTCAATTCTTAAAATATTAAATACCTTTAGGGCATGCTTAACTCTAGCTACCCACCAGCTATAGCCCTCTTGCTTCATTCTGCCCCAGTTATAAAGAGGGTTACCCCAAAGCTGTCCATCAGCACTGAAGGCATCAGGTGGACATCCTGCAACTGCATATGGCTTTAGTGCACCGTCAAGCTGGAAATCCCCTGGGTTTGCCCAAACATCTACAGAATCATATGCACAATAAATTGGCATATCACCCATAATAGATACTCCGTGAGCATTCGCATATTTCTTTAATCTCATCCACTGATCATAGAATACGAATTGGTAGAATTGCCATTCAAGAATTCTTTCCTTTTCATCCTCCATAAACTTTTCTAAGGCATTAGGATTTCTAAATTTATAATCATCCTCCCATGTATCCCAGGATGCATAATTATGATTTTCCTTTAATACCATATAAATGGCATAATCCTTTAGCCAATATTCTTCCTCATCACGGAATTTCTTGAATTTAGCTTGAACCTTTCTTCTTCTTGCAAAGGCTTTTCTTAAAATCGGGAATCGATTATTAAATAAATCGCCATAATCTGCCTTAGTGCATCTTCTCTTTTCTGGTAGCTCAGATTCCTCTAATAACCCATCAGAAACTAATAGCTCTAAATCAATAAAATATGGATTGAACGCAAATGCGCTCACTCCCTGATATGGAGAATCACCATAGGATGTTGGTCCTATAGGCATAATCTGCCATACCTTTTGTCCTGCTTTTTCCAAGAAGTCAATAAATTGATAAGCACTCTTACCAATCGAACCAATAGAATACTCACTTGGAAGTGATGAAATGTGAAGCAACATTCCAGCTTGTCTCATACTTTTTCCTCCTCAATAATTTCTTTTAAAAGCTTTTCTTCTTCTTTATTTAATTTGTAGTTTTTTAACAAATCTGGCCTTTTTTTATAGGTTCTTCTTAAGGATTCCTTTTTTCTAAAGGTTTCAATATTCTTATGATTTCCACTCAATAAAACATCAGGAACTCTCATACCATCATATTCAATAGGTCTTGTATATTGTGGATATTCTAATAATCCTGTTGAGAAGGAATCATCCATATGGGATTCCTTTCTTATCGCATGATCGAGTAATCTTATTACAGAATCAGAAATGACCATTGCGGCAATTTCTCCACCAGTAAGCACGAAATCTCCAATGGAAACCTCCTCGTCGACATAGCTTCTAATTCTTTCATCAAAGCCCTCATAATGTCCACAAAGAATGACAAGCTCATCAAGCTTAGAAAGCTCCTCTGCCTTCTTCTGATTATAGGTTTCCCCCTGAGGTGTCATCATGACGATATGGCTATTTGAAGAGGTATTTGCCTTAATACACCTATCGACAACATCAACGGCCATAACCATACCAGCTCCACCCCCACAAGGTGTATCATCCACATGCTTATGCTTATCTAATGAATATTCTCTTATATCTACTAAAGAAACCTCAACAACGCCCTTTTCAATAGCACGCTTTATAATTGATTCCTCAATAAATCCGGTAAACATATCCGGAAATAAGGTTAAAATTTTTATTTTCAAAATAATCCCTCAATTTCCTTTACAACGATTTTTTCATCAACATCACCAATAAATTCCTCCATAAATGGAACAAGGTGAATCTTTTCCTTATAGCGAATAGCTAAATATTTCTTGTGAGGCATTTCTCTTATTTCTTCTACAATACCTCTATCCTCTCCATCCTGATTGATAACCTTTTTGCCAATCAAATCAGAATAATAGAATTCTCCATCCTCTAGGGTATCTTTTCGGTCCTCTTCCGAAATATAAATATCATCACTATGGTATTTTTCAACTAAATTAATATCCTCTAAGCCATCAAAGCGAACAAGTAGGTAATTACCAAAGCTAGAGGCCTTTAATACCTTAACTAGGATATAATCCTTTCCATGTAAAATATATAATTTTGCACCCTTTTGAAAGCGATCAAAATCAGAATAATTTTTTACTTTTAAATCCCCATGAATACCATGAGTTGTCATAATATGGCCACACATATAATACTTCATAAAATCGACCTCACTAATTACCTTAAGTATACTATTTTAGCCCTAAAAAATCAATAAAAATGGCCGAAGCCATTTCTATTATAATTCGATTTTTTCAATTAGTTAATTGAAAAAGTAAATTCCGCTATAAATAGTTGAACCTCTTAAGTTGTAAAAGTAAATTCCGTTCATGGTATAATAAT
>JAFPIE010000268.1 GCA_017388605.1 Acholeplasmatales bacterium
TCAAACACCACTTTTACAAGGACATACTCTTGTAGCTGTTTTCTCTGATGGAATTATTGATGCAGGGGAGATAGAAAATTCTTGTTCTATAACAATTAAAAATGCTCAAGGCAATGATGTTACAAGAAATTATCAATTGACATTAAATTTTGGTAAATTGACAGTCTATAAAAGAAATATCACACTTCGTGCATCTAGCTTCTCTAAGGCAGAGGATGGTATTCCAATCGTATCGAATTCATGGTACTTAGTTAGCGGCAGAATGGCAGATTATGAATATTTAGATGTTACTGTGGCTCCTGAGACTACACTTCTAACTCCAGGAACGACAAGAAATATTATTACCTATAATATTGTAAATTCGTCTGGTCAAATTCTAACTCAGGCACAGGATAATTATAATATTGAGACTATCAATGGCCTATTAACTATTTATGAAGCACAAAATAAACAGGTTTATTTAGCTCCAAAGGACGTTTATAGTAAATATGTTAATGATGAAGTAACGATTATGCCAACAGAAATTATTGGCTTTGATTATTATCAAGCTCAAGGCTATTCGATTGAATATGTATTATCGGGCACTCAAGCGGGTATTGGTATTTCTGTATCCTCTATTATTAAGGAATCTATTCATATCAAGGATAGCTCAAATGTTGATGTAACCAACCAGTTTACGATTGATGATGAACATTTATTTACTGGTATATTGCAAATATATGAGGATGAAATCAGTATTACTACTCCATCCTTAGAGGTAGAATATGATGGCTATAGCCATGAAACCCATTTAGCTCCAACAATTTCAGGTGCAGATAATCTAGAAATTGATTATGAGATTATAGGCTCAAGAAAGAATGTTGGTACATCTATGAATGAAATTAAGATTAATGGTGTATATGATATTACAGATTCTACACATCTTAATAATCTTATCGATCATTATTATATCCATACCTCCTTAGGTACGATTAAGGTAATTGGTAAAGCAATTACAGTAACGACACCATCGGTTACAGATTCCATTTCAAATGTTTCATCGATTTCTGGTGCCATTGATGAATCTAGCCTAGACTTGGCAGATAATCATCATATTGCTCAATCTGTTGTCACCCTAGATTATGTAGGAACAAAGGAAAATGCAATTACCATCATCATCTTAGATGAAAATGATTGTGATGTTACCTATAATTATGATATTACCTATAATTATGGTACATTAACCTTAAATATATAAAAAAAATAGGAAAGGAGGATTCTTTATGCGTTACGAAGAATTCTATAACGAACAAGTAAATAAGTATAAGAAAAGAAGAGCATTCCTAACGAAAAAGCTACCATTCATATTGATTGGAATCTTTATCCTCCTTTCTATTCTTTTAGCTTTATTCTTTACATCGGGAATTCCATATGAATATGGTATTTCTAATGTCGAGTTTGGCGATTCCATTGAAAATGCACCAAAATCCTTCCTAGCATCCGCAAAATATGAATTCTTAGTTGATGGGGTATATCAAGAGGAGGCTCCTACAAAGCCTGGTACATATAGCTATAGAATCGCATCGACCAATATTTTTGGTATTACAAAATATTCTAGTGATTATGAATTTAAAATAGAAAAGGGTAAGGCTAAAATCTATATTGAGGATTCCGAGGTCGATTATGGCTTTGATCCAAATAAAATTGTATCGAATCTTCCATACGATAAAAAAATATCCTCCTATCAAATTCATTATGAGGATAAGCGTAAGCTTACAACAGAAGCTTGGGTATCCGATGTAACCATCATAGATTCAAATGGAATTGATGTTACAAGCTATTATGATTTAGAATTCCCTAAAACAGAAATTACCTTCACTAAGGTTCCATTAATCATTTCTTTAAAGGATAAAGAAAAAATATATGATGGTACACCACTTAAATTTGAAGGTGAAGAGGATTATACCACTTCAGGATTAATCAATGGAGATGAGGATGTATTTATTGAGGTGGAGGGTAGCCAAACGAAGGTTGGCTCCTCAAAATATAATGTAAAGAGTGTTACCATTAAGGATAAGAATGGAAATATTTATGAAACCTATGATTATGTATTTGAAGAAGGAAATCTTACGGTTTTAGAGCGTGAAATTAACTTTGCTACAAAGGATATAGCTACTACCTATAATGGAGAGAACCAAGAATTTGATAGCTATACATTAGATGAAGAAATCATAGATTCTATAGAAGTAGATCCTATTTCTGTAATGCTTGCGGGAACATATAATTATCAATTAACTCCAAAATTTATAAATAGTGATGGAGAGGATGTAAGTAATTGCTATAAGGTAAATTATTCCTTTGGTGAAATTGTTGTTGAGCCTGCTGAGGCTAAGGTTTTAATCGATAATTTAGAAAAGGAATATTCAGGTAGTACTACCTATAGTGCATCCTATACCCTAGAAAGTGGAAATCTATTTGATGCATCACTTACCTTAGAGGTAGAATCCGAATTAAGAGAAGTAGGTATAGGAAAAACACATTTAAAATCCTATACATTAACTAAGGATGGTATAGATGTATCTTCTTCCATAAACTTAGAATTTGTTGATGGAAGTATAACAATTACAAAAAAGGATTTAACGATTAAGCCTAAGAATATGGAAAAGGAATATGATGGCTTAGGCTTTGAAACAACTCTTCTTGAGCAAGAGGGATTAGTGCCTCAGGATGTATTATCCTTTACATCGATTTGCACAAATACTGAAATTGGTAATCAAAAATTAGTTATTGATGATGAAACCATTTCAATAACCTATAAGGGAAAAGATGTATCTTCTTGTTACAATATTATAATGGAAGATGCTACCTTAAAAATTACGAAAAGAAAGCTTAAGATTAAAACCTACGCAAATAATATTACCTATGGTGATACACCAACACCTTTCTATGTTTGTGGTAGTGATGAGGGCTTACTTGATGGAGATATTTTAGAGGTTAATTCCTATGATTATACAATGATTATTGGAGAAAATGATTGTTATGCTTCGGATTACTCAATTACAAATGGAATGGATCACCATGAGGATTTCTATGATATAACCGTTGTTAAGGGTACATTTACAATTTCTAAAAAGGAATTAAGTATATCCGTTTTAAACAAGAGTAAAACCTATGATGGAAATATATTAGGTGTAAATGATAGTGATTATTATATCTCAAATGGAGAATTATTATCCACAGATTCTATTACCTTTATTCCATCGGAGGAGACTTTAGTTAATGTAGGAACAAAGGTTATTGTAATTACCTTAGAAAATGTATCTATAACAAGCTCCTATTTAGGGGATGTAACCTCTTGTTATGAAATAGCCTTCAACCCAGGTACGATTACAATTACACCTAGGGTTATCCAGATTACTACAGGCTCTATTACGAAGAGTTACGATTTTGGTGTTTTAACCTGCCATGAGGCAAATGTATCTGGTCTTGCA
>JAFPIE010000269.1 GCA_017388605.1 Acholeplasmatales bacterium
CCTTAGAGCTGGATACCTTAGGTACTACCTTAGGGAGTGAAATGCTTGAGGATAATTTATCCAATTCTATGAGTCATTTTTATGTTTATGAGGATAGGAATGAAATTATAGGCTATATATCTATATCCTTTGATGGAGAGCAAGGAGAAATCTTAAATTTTTGTGTAAATAAGGGATATCAGCATAATGGTATCGGAACAAAGCTTTTAGCCTATGCAATAAATATTTTACACTCTAAAGGGGCAAAATCCTTCATTTTAGAGGTTAGAGAATCCAATATAGGTGCTATCTCCTTATATGAAAAATTTGGCTTTAAAAGAATATCTTTAAGAAAGAATTATTATTCGAATAATGAAAATGCGCTTGTTTATTTAAAGGAAATGATTTCCTATAAGGAAGTAGAGGAAGCATATATATTAACCTTCTGTAAAAAGGAGGTACATGAGGATTATATCTATTATCATGATGATGAATTAAAAACGAAATATTATCATAATTATTATGTATGTAAAAATGATGATAATGTTATGGAAAGTCTTTATCATAGAAAATCCTTTGTACAATTTGATTTAGAGCATCCCTATACAGGTAAATTAAAATTTAGTGATTATGAATATGAAATTGAATATCATTCCTCTATCTTTGGACTTCATGTATTAAGAAATAATACCTATAGGGTAGAAAAGCTTAAGGAATGTGATTCTTCTTGGGCCTATGAATATTTCTATAAGGATACATTAAAATATGGAGAGGAATATTCAAAGGAGAATACGAAAAGAATTCTTGATGTTTGCCTTAAGGAAAAGAGAATCGATTATTATTTTGTTTATGATATAGACAAGCCTGTTGGCTTTATTGAGGTATTTCAATATAAGGATGCTGCAAAGCTTGAAAATTTTAGTATATTAGAAGAATATCAGAAAAAAGGCTATGGCTCTTGCTTATTTAATCATGTATTAAATGAGCTTAAGAGGATGGGCATTAAGGATATCTATCTTACTGCAGATTATGAAGATACCCCAAAGGTTATGTATGAAAGAATGGGCTTTACTATGGTAGGTAGAAGCTATCAGGTGAGGGAGGTCTTTAAATAATGGAAAAAACCAACGCTATGCGTATATTAGATCAAAAGAAAATAAAATATAATGTTAGAGAATATCCTCATGAAGAGGGTGTTCCTGTTGATGGCTTTACTGTCGCAAAATCCTTAAATCTAGATCCATCTAAGGTATTTAAAACCTTGGTTACAGTAGATAATACGAAGCATTATCATGTAATGGTAGTACCTGTATATGCTGAGCTTGATTTAAAAAAATGTGCGAAGGCTTCAGGTGTAAAATCCCTAGAAATGATTGAGGTTAAGGAATTATTACCTCTAACAGGTTATGTTCGAGGTGGCTGCTCACCTATTGGTATGAAAAAGGTATTCCCTACTCTTATCGATAGTGATGCCATAGGGCAGGACACGATTTTCTTTTCTGCAGGAAAAATTGGTCTTCAAATCGAAATGAATCCAGAGGATTTAAAAAAGATCATTCGATTGGATTATGCAAATTTAAAGAAGGAGGCATAAATTATGCTTGTACTTGGAGTGGAATCAAGCTGTGATGAAACATCAGTTGCCGTTGTAAGAGATGGCAAGGAGGTATTATCCTGCTTTACAAATACACAAATTAAAATTCATGAAAAATTTGGTGGAGTTGTACCTGAGGTTGCATCTCGTCACCATGTATATCAGGTTTCCTTAGTTTTTGAGGAAGCATTAAAGGCTGCAGGAGTAACCCCTGAAGAGATTGATTTAGTTGCGGTAACCGAAGGACCAGGCTTAATTGGCTCTTTACTTGTTGGAGTGAATGCAGCTAAGACATTTTCTATGATGTATCATAAGCCTTTAATAGGAGTACATCATTTAGCTGGTCACATTTATGCAAATGCGATTGAGCATGATATGAAATTCCCTTGTATTGCGCTTTTAGTTTCTGGAGGTAATACAGAATTAATCTACATGAAAAAGCATTTCTCCTTTGAAATTATTGGCCAAACCCTAGATGATGCTGTAGGTGAGGCATACGATAAGGTTGCAAGAGTTGTAGGATTACCATACCCAGGAGGACCTCACGTAGACCGCCTTGCACATGAGGGTATGGATACATATCATTTACCAAGAGTATATTTAGAGGA
>JAFPIE010000270.1 GCA_017388605.1 Acholeplasmatales bacterium
GAATCCTTAATCTTTTCTAAGGATTTTAGTGGAATATGATAATCTGCAGTATTCTTTCTATAAAAACAGAAGCTACGCTCTCCATCACTATCATTTTCTACAAAGGCTAGTGTTGTATTATGGATTGGATCTATAGTTATATCCTTATAGGTTAAACCCTTCTTAGCTGCAAAGTCACTCAAGAATTTTCCAATTAGGTCATTACCAACTGCACCAATGAAGCCAACCTCAGCACCTAGGTTTGCAATACCTACAGCGACATTAAATGGAGCTCCACCTGCAAATCTTTCGTAAACGGTAGTGCCTTGCTCGTGCTTTCCTATCATATCTGCTAATATTTCACCAATACATAAAATCATATGCCACCTATTTCTAGAAGATTATTCTTCACTATCTTCTTTTACTTCTTCTTTATTATCTTCTTTTTTGTTTGTAACTTTCTTAATTGTTTTTTTAATGAAATTAACAATACCAGTCTTTTCTTCTTCTACGATGGTAATATTATCATCATATAATGCACCACTTCTTTCAACCTCTTCATATTGGTTGTTGTTAGGAGTAATTGCCTTAGTTGTAGTTTCATTGAAGAAAACTGCAAATTCAGGGTTGATTGCAACTCTTACTGTAGAATTATTTGGAATATTATAAATACTTGGAGTCTTTAGAATTACAGGATTTTCCTCAATTCTACCATGAACATTAATAATATCACCTAATAGCTCACAGCCTGTAGATGTATATTCAAATACATAATCCTTAAGCTCATCAAAATGCTCCATCTTTTCATAGATTAAATTTTCTGGTCGAATACCATAAACAATTCTCTTACCAACATAATTCTTAAGTAATAATTGCTGATCTAGTGTTAATCTAATCTCAAACTTTGTATCATCAATTTTAAATGTATCATGGTCTGTAATTTCTCCATGTAAGAAATTCATAGCTGGAGTACCAATGAAGCCTGCAACGAACATATTGGCAGGATGTCTATAGATTTCATTTGGCTTTCCAATTTGTTGAATGAAGCCATCCTTCATTACAACAATTCTAGATGCCATAGTCATCGCCTCAATTTGGTCATGGGTAACATAGATTGTTGTTGCGCCAACCTCTTCGTGAATTCTTACGATTTCACTTCTCATGGCTACTCTTAGCTTTGCATCAAGGTTTGATAATGGCTCATCCATTAGGAATACCTTAGGCTTTCTTACGATAGCTCTACCTAAGGCTACTCTTTGACGCTGTCCACCAGATAAGGCTCTAGGTCTTCTTTCTAGGTATGGAGTAAGCTTTAAAATTCTTGCAGCCTCTCGAACTCTTATATCGATTTCTTCCTTATCTACCTTTCTTAGCTGTAATGCGTAGCTCATGTTTTTATAAACTGTCATTTGCGGATATAAGGCATAGCTTTGGAAAACCATAGCTATGTCTCTATCCTTAGGGGCTACATTGTTAATTAATTCACCATCAATGTATAAATCTCCTGTAGAGATTTCCTCAAGTCCTGCAATCATTCTTAATGTAGTAGACTTACCACATCCAGAAGGGCCTACAAAGACGATGAATTTTCCACAAACAAATGTTCCACCAAAATGAAATAAAAGATATGGATGTTATACAAGGTGTCGCTTTAATCGGACATTATACAAGAAGTTATATAACCTATGGAAGACATTTGGCACTATAAAAGCTATTTTGTCATTTTTTCTTGCGTCCTAAGGGTCAGTTGTGGATTCGATTCCCGCTCGGGGGCCAAATAAGTAATTAAAACAGCTTCAGAATTTTGCTCTGAAGCTGTATTTTCTTTTATTACTATTTAAAACAAAATAACATATAAAACGGTAAAATTGTA
>JAFPIE010000271.1 GCA_017388605.1 Acholeplasmatales bacterium
ATTACCATTTTAGATGAGCTTAATATCGCAAGAGTAGAATATTATTTTGCAGAATTCCTATCCTTAATGGAAATTCCATCAAGCTCAAGATATTTAGAGATTATCTCATCGACATCTATCCATGATCCAGTGAAGATGAAAAATGGACAGCTAAGATTACCAGATAATATTTGGTTTATTGGTACAGCGAATAATGATGATTCCACCTTCGCAATATCCGATAAGGTATATGACCGTGCCATGGTCTTAAATTTAGACCATAAGGCGGATGCCTTCACAGTAGATTCATGGAGACATGTTCGTATGAATGCCTATGATTTCTTAAAGATGGCTAAGGAGGCTATGGCAGAATATAGGCTTAGATATAAATATAAAAATAAGCTTGAACGCTTAGATTTATATATGCAGGAAACCTTCCGTCTATCCTTTGGTAACCGTATTAATAAGCAAATTGAGGAATATACATCCCTATATGTTGCATCTGGTGGAGATGAGCTTGATGCCTTAGATGATATTTTATCGAAGAAGGTATTTCGTAAGCTTGTTGGTGGAAATTCCTTATATTTAAAGAGAAAATCTAAGGAGCTTTTAGATAAGCTTGATGAATTATTTGGACAAAATAGAATGGTCTTATGTAAGGAAGTCATTCTAAGATTAGTGAGGTAAGCTATGAGTAAAAGAATAATTATTGCAATACTTGCTTCACTTATGGGTGTTGTTACCTTCATTGGAACAATATTTATGGTGCTTGCGTTAAGTGGGAATGTTTCCTTTTTAAAGAATTCCATTACCATTACTACCGATTCCTATGAAAAGGAATATGATGGAGCCTCTATCGATAAGGAATTATATAGCGTTACAGGAAAGCTATATGATGGAGATAGGGTAGCTTTAGAATTCTTTGATGATGCGATAAATGTAGGTACCTATACAGCATATTTTGAGGCAAAAATTTATAATTCAACAGGTAAGGATGTTACAGAATCCTACCAAATTAATAAAAATTATGGAACCATTGTCATTTCGAAAAGAGAGCTAACCCTTAAGGTAGAATCAAAGGAAGAGGAATATAATGGCTTAGAATTAAAGGCATCTGATTATGAAATCACTAAGGGTAGCTTAGCAGATGGGGATACAATGGATGCCACGATAACAGGCTCTATTACAGAAATTGGAGAGGCAAAGGCTTCCTTAGTTTATTCCATTTATAGAACCCTAGATGGAAAGAAAATCAATGTTTCTTCTAATTATAAGGTATATACCGAAGATGGTATATTAACAAAATCTGCAATTCCTCTAACGATTAAAAGTGATGGAGGATCCTATGAATATGATGGTAAATACCATAGTGTAGATACCTATACTACACCATATTTAAAGGAAAGCTTAGATGATGCAGATACAAATCATACCGAGCATCTTGCGGATGGCGATACAATTTCCTATACTTCTATAACCAATGAAAAAAACGTTGGAAAATACATGAATGAATTTGAGGTTCAAATTCATGATAAGGATGGAAATGATGTATCAAAGAATTACGCTATTGATATGCAATTTGGTGAGATTTCTATTTTAAGAAAGGAAATCACAGTTGTATCGGAAAGTGTAGAAAAGGATTATGATGATATAACCTATGTTGCAGAAGGCAATTCGAATTATACCTTAGATGGATTACTTGCAGAAGGAGACTTTCTCAAGGTTCATTTCACCCAGGTTGCAACCGCAGCTGGTACCTATGATAATACCTTTTATACTACCATTACGGATTCTGATGGAAAGGTTACCTCTAGTAATTATATTGTAAACCATGTTTATGGCTCCATTAAGATTTATCCTCGTCCTATTTCAATAGAAACTGTAGATCGACATAAGATTTATGATGGTACGCCACTAAAAAATATTGATGATGCAAAGATTTCAGCTCAAACACCACTTTTACAAGGACATACTCTTGTAGCTGTTTTCTCTGATGGAATTATTGATGCAGGGGAGATAGAAAATTCTTGTTCTATAACAATTAAAAATGCTCAAGGCAATGATGTTACAAGAAATTATCAATTGAC
>JAFPIE010000272.1 GCA_017388605.1 Acholeplasmatales bacterium
TAGATAAAAGATATCAGGGTAAAGGATATGGAAAGAAGGCAATGCAACTTGCTTTAGATTACATTCGTACTTTTCCTTGTGGTAAAGCTGATACTTGCTGGTTGTCCTATGAGCCTGAAAACGAAGTTGCAAAGAAGCTTTATGCATCCTTTGGCTTTATAGAACAACCACAATTTTATAAAGGCAAAGAAGGAGAAGAAATGCCTGCTTTCTTAAAACTATAGTAAAAAAGTCTTGGGAAAACCAAGGCTTTTAGTATAATTTATCACCTTTTTGTGTTTATAATCGTTTATTTTATAGGAGTATTAGAAAAATAGGGAAGCTCAAATTAAAAATGAGATTACTCTTTTCCTTTAAAGGAAACAATGCTATAATATGAGAAATGAATTTTAGAAATTGAGGGTTGGTTATGAATGAATTAGAAGCATTTCAGCAAGAGATGAAGCAATACTTAGCTATCGGTGGAGAGAAGAGAACTCTTTATGGAAAGAATTTATATAAGACTTATTTAAATCAAGCAAAGGAAATGGGCTTATCTAGTCTACAAACACAAAAGATGCTTGAAAGATTAGTCGCATATATTAGTGCATCCGATGGACAAATCAATAGAAGTGAATATGAATTCTGTAATAATGCATTATTTACCGTTACTGCGGATGAATTCTTAGAAATGTGTAGAAAGAATATGATGCCTACTGAGGTAAATCAATTAAGAGAATATGCACATAAGGATTTTAAAAAGTTCGGTCATAAGAGTGCATTATATATCATTGCATTATTCATTGTTTCTGCAAATAATGAAGCAACCATTGATGAACAAAAAAAGGCTTGTGCATTATTTGGTTTAATCTAGAAGTCTCCACAGGTCAACCTGTGGACTTTTTTTTCATATTGGTGTAAAATAAAGCCGAATTTATAAGGAGGAATTCTATGAAAAATAAATTATTTATTTTTATCATGTTCATATTTAGTTTATTTCTTTTTACCTCCTGTAATCAAAGAAAGAATGTCATTGGTAGTGGTGAGGTTAAGGAATTTAGCTATCAAAGCCAATCGAATATAGAATCCATTCGTATTTCTGATATCAGAATTGTAAACAATACAAAAATACTACCAGTTATTGTAGATATTGATTCCAATACAGAAAAGAAAATATCCATATTTAGCCAAAAGGAGGTCTATGATTCTATGTCTATAACATCCTCCTTTGGACAATTATTAATTACCGGTAGCTCGAATGTGAATTATGTTGCAGAATCCATTCGAATTTATATTTCAGGCTATACCCTAAGTAGCTTATATTTTGAGCTTTCTAGTGTAAATATTAAAGCAAATGCACTAGATGATGATGTATCCTTCAATTTAAATTATGCCTCCGATGTTACCTTAGATTATTATAAGGGTAGCCGCTTTAGAGCAAGCTTAAGCTCAAATTCCTCTATGGAAATAGAGAAATTAGAATTATCCTCCTTAGTGAATTTAAATTTAAAAGAAAAATCAAGTATACATTCTGGTGAAATTACTGCCCAAGAGGCAAGGGTAACCCTAGATAATGAATCTATGATGCAATTCTTATCTAAGAATATTCAAAATTCGTTTTTCACATTATATGGAAATAGTATTATTCAGGTTAGTGGAAATTCAAATGCACTGGATTTAGTTATGTCTGATGGCAAATACAATGGAAGAAATAATGAAATTGATCATGTCGTCATCAATATTGGCTATGGTAAGTCTGAGGTATTAGTTCATGCAATATCCTCAATTCATGTAAATTCTGCACTGGGAGATTGTAAAGTTATTTATTATGGTGGTAATCCTATGGTTACCAAAAATGATATTAGTGGTAATGTAGTTATTGAAAATGGAGAAATATAGTTTTCATTGGGAAGTGATATTATGGCAAATATATTAGATTATGTACACTGGAGAGGTGATTTATCCTTCCTTCAGGATCAATTTAATATTTTAGACAATTTAATATTTGCAAAGCTTGCCTATATCGATTTTAAGGATGCTGTACCAGATTATCCATCACAAAAGAAGATTCTTGCTAAAAATGCGATGAATAAGGTCTTTGAGACACATGATAAGAAGAAAATGGTATTAGGCTTAATTGTACCAAAAAGAATTGTTGACCTTATGGATTTAGTAAAGGATACCAAAAGATTTGGTAGGATTTATATGTCTAATTATGTTAACATTATTGAAAAGGAATCCAAAACTCAGTTTTCTGCAGTCGTATTCCATTTAGATGAGGATACCATTTATATTGCCTTTAGAGGTACAGATGATACCTTAATTGGTTGGCAGGAAAACATAGATATGCTTTATACATCTCCTGTAAAAAGTCAGGTTCTTGCTGTAAAATATTTGGAAGATATTGCTGATTTATACCCAAATGCGAATATTTACCTAGGTGGACATTCTAAGGGTGGTAATTTGGCAAATTATGCCTCTATTTATGCGAGAAGTGATGTTCAAGATAGAATCATAAGATGCTTTACAAATGATGGACAGGGCATGGATAAGAATTATATTGATTTAGAGAAATATGAGCGTATTAAAGGAAGAATTATAAGAATTATTCCAGAGCTTGATGTCGTAGGTATGATCTTTGATTGCTTCGCAGGAAGAACAATCATTGTAAAATCCAATGCGAAGGGAGTTTACCAGCATGATGGATTCTCTTGGCAAATTCGAGTTACCGATTTTGAGCTTGCAAAGGAGCTTCACCCTAAGGCAAGAAAAATGGATAGGGCATTAACTAAGCTAATAAAGGAAGTGCCTGTAGAGGATAAGAGAGTATTCGGTAAAAATGTATATGATTTTATTCTTGCAAGCCAATTAGATACCCTATTGGATTGTAAAAAGGAATCGATAAAGCTATTAAAATATTTAAATAAATTTAGTGGAAGAAGTAAGCAATTATTCTTACAGCTTGTAAGTGAATTTATGTTCTTCTAAAAAAATGGGCCAACAATGTTGACCCATTTTCTTATATACCTAAAATTTCTTCAATTTCTTTTACTGAGGATTCATAATCCTTATTCGTTACCGATACGACATAATCACAAATCTCTTCATTTCTCTTTTCATCTTCGATAGAAATTAATCGATTTACCTTATCCTCGTGGGAGCATTTCTTATTTAAAATAGAAGAAATAAGCTCCTTTCTATCCTTTTTGATATAGATTGTAATTACATTATCATATCTTGATTTTAATGCCATGGCACCACAAATATCCATTGTTGCAAGTACAGATTTTTTATTGTTTAAAATCTTATCGACATCTTCCTTTTTAGAGCCATAGCCGTGTCCTGCATACATAGTAGATTCAAAGAATACCTTTTCATCCATCATACGGAAGAATTCATCCTTAGATACGTAGTTATACCAATCATTTTCATACACTGCAGTAGGATCTGCAGTAGTATAGGTTTTAAGCTTTTCTAGTACAGGCTTTTCATCTAATAGCATTTTAGCAATTTTACTCTTACCGGATCCAGATGGTCCAACAAGAATAACAATACCTGGCTGGATTAGCTTATCCACATTGAATAGGTAGCTTTTAGAAATAACCTCTACGAGCTTTAAAAATTCATCATAGCTATTTACCGCAAGCATACCAGTTGCGTTCATATTCCATGGCTTACGCATAAGAATTGGATATGCAGCACTAGAATTAAAAATGTTATGCATACCATCATCAAATAGGATATCTACATTGATTTTATCCTTTCTTGAGCCCATATATATGTTCTCCTTAGGGATTTCTGGGAACTCCTCCATAATTCTTTGTGCACGAATTCCCATGAATTCAGGATAAATAGAAGTAGATATAAATACCTCAGTCATTTTTGTAAGCTTTCTTACAAATTCCTTTGCTCCTTCAATGACAGGCTGTGTTCTAAAAAATTCAGGGTCATTGAAGAATTCAAAAATGACATCGGCACGCGTACCAAGCTTTCCCCAGTGGTCGACTTCATAAATCGTTAGTGGTGGGTCGAATTTGTATTTCTCGTTCGCAAGCTTTATGGCATATGGAATACATTCCATTAATAAATCGTCAACATCAAGTGCAGTTGACATACGAAATCTTTTACTCATTTTACTCTCCTTTCGTTTGGGTTTGTATTTTAGTATACCATTTTTTAAAAGAAAATAAAGAAAAAGATTCTATTTTTTCAGATTTAGAACAAAAAGTTAAGATTTTTAAAAAATAAGACAAAGTATTATGTAAAAGTAAAGAAAACTTTGGTATAATTAAATTTAGATTAAGCATAAAAGTGGAAACGCTTTATTTTAGGAGGAAACTTATGAAAAATTTTTATGTTTTTACAGATTCAACATCTGATGTTGAGAAGAGCTATCGTGAAGAATTAGATTTTGGATATCTAAAGATGGCATTTCGAATTGATGAAAAGGATTATGATGCAGATCTTGAGTGGGGAGCACTTCCTGCAAAGGATTTCTATAATATATTAAGACAGGGTAATCGCGCAACAACAAATCAGATTTTAACAACTGAGGTTGAAAAGAAATTTGATGAAGCATTTGCTAAAGGCTTAAATGTATTCTATTTAGCATGCTCATCTAAATTATCTACATCCGTAAATTACGCTAAAGTTATCGGTGAGGAAATCGTTGCAAAATACCCTGGTAGAAAGTTCGTTTGTTACGACTCTTTAAGAAGCAACTATGCTGAGGGTATGATGGCTATGGATGCAGCTCGTATGGCAAATGAAGGTAAGACGATTGATGATGTAGTTAAATATTTTGATGAATATAAATTAAATTATCAGACCTTCGCAACAGTAGGATCACTAAACTGGCTAAAGATGGCAGGTAGAGTTAAGGCTTCTGCAGCATTCTTTGGTAATCTATTTGGTGTTAAGCCAATTATTTGTGGTGATACTAAGGGTAATAACTATGGATTTAAGAAGGTTAAGGGTAGAAAGACTAGCCTTGATGAGTTAGTAGCTATTACTGTTGAAAGATTAGAGAATAAGGAAAATGCAGTTGTATATGTTGAAAATGCAGATTGCTTGCAGGATGCTGAATACGTAGCTAAGGAAATTAAGGCTAAGACAAATTGTAAGGAAGTACATGTTTCTACATTAGGACCTATCATTGGTGCTTCCTGTGGACCTGATACAATTACTGTAAACTTCTACGGCAAGAAGATGGATATCACTGGTGAGGAGTAATCACCATGATATTGAATAAGGTCGATGGACAGGACTATGTTTCTTTAGTTGTTGCAGGTGCTAGAAGCCTTGCAAATGATGTAGATAGAATTAATGCACTAAATGTATTCCCTGTACCTGATGGAGATACAGGTACAAACATGAAGATGACCATTGAAGGTGGTGCATCCTCTGGCTTAGGCATGAAAGAAACAAATCTTGGAATTATTTCTAAGAATATGGCCCGTTCCATGGTTTTATCTGCTCGAGGTAATTCTGGTGTAATTACATCACAATTCTTTAAAGGCCTATCTATAGGCTTTGAGGGAAAGGAATCTGTCGATGTAAAGGGCTTTGCCGAGGCCATGCTAGAAGGAACTAAAAAATCCTATAGTGTAGTTCAAATTCCTACAGAGGGCACAATTTTAACGGTAATGAGAGAGGCTGGAGAGGCTGCATATAAGGCTTTAACCGATTCTATGACATTACCTGAATATTTAAGAATATATTTAGAGGCTGCAAAGGTATCTTTAGAGCATACACCTGAGCTTTTAGCTGTATTAAAGGAAGCAGGAGTTATTGATTCTGGTGGAGCTGGCTTTTGCTTAATCATTGAAGGAATGCTAAAGGCATCCTTAGGTGAAGAGGTTTTAGCTTCTAAGGATTCTACTATAAATGTTGTTGATCATTCTGGCTTCAATGCGGATAGTGAGCTTACCTGGGGCTACTGTACAGAATTTATTTTACAGCTTCAAAATTCTAAGGTAGATATTCCTAATTTTGATTTAAAGATTATTCAAGATTATCTAGAAACTATAGGTAATTCTATCGTTTCCTTTAAGGATGAGGATTTAGTTAAGGTACACGTTCATACCTTTGACCCAGGCTTAGTATTAACTGAGATGAGAAAATATGGTGAATTCATCACCATTAAGATTGAAAATATGAACGTTCAGCATACGGAAAATAATGAAATCATTGCCTCAAGCCAAGAGGTAGAGGAAAAGCCTTTAGAGCATAAGAAGTACGCAAGCGTTGCGGTAGCGAATGGTGAGGGCTTAGTTCGTTCCTTTAAGGAAATGGGTGTAGATGAGGTAGTTACTGGTGGACAAACTATGAATACCTCAACTGAGGATTTCTTGAATGCATTTCGTAAAATTGATGCAGAATATATCTTAGTTTTCCCAAATAATGGAAATATCGTTATGGCAGCAAAGCAGGCTGCAGAAAACTATGATAAGGCTAAGGTATATGTCGTTCCTACAAAGACGATTGCAGAAGGCTATTCTGCAGTATCTATGCTAAATTATGAAATTGATGATATCGATGAAATTGTAAAGACGGAAATAGAAGTAATCAAAAATGTTTCTACACTTGAGGTTACCTATTCGATTCGTGATACAGCAATGAATGGCATTAAGATTAAAAAGGGTGACTATATCTGTATTTACAATGGCAATTTAATTGCCTCCGATAAGGATAGAGTTACAGCTGTTAAAAAATCCTTAAAGAAGATAAGTGATTTTGGTGATAAGCAGGTTATGTCTATTTTATGTGGACAGGATGTTAAAATTGAAGAATGTGATGCAATAAGAGAATTTGCTGAAACACTAAATTCCTATATTGAGGTATATCCTCTAAAGGGAAATCAGGATATTTATTCTTATATTATTGGTATTGAATAAGAGGTTTAATATGATTAAGATTGTTGTTGATCTTATGGGCGCAGATAAGCCAGCAAACGAGCTTGTTTCTGGTGCAATCGATGCCATTAATGAAAATAGTGATTTAATGGTTACCCTATGTGCAAAAAAGGATATCATTATGCCTGTGCTGGATACATTATCCTATAATAAGGAGCAGGTTGAAATTATTGATTGTAGTGAAGAAATTACAAACAATGATATTCCAACTAAAGCCTTTAGAAAAAAGCCAGATTCAAGCTTAGTTAAGGGCTTAAACATTTGTAAAAATGATCCATTAGCCGGTGGCTTTGTATCCTGTGGGTCTACAGGTGCAGTATTAGTTTCAGCTATGTTCATCTTAGGTAGAATTGGTGAGGTTAGACCATGCCTATCCTGTCTACTTCTAGGTCAAAAGGGAGAATTCTTAATTAGTGATTGTGGTGCGAATGTCGATTGCAAGCCAGAGCAAATTGTAGAATTTGCAAAAATGGGTGTAGCCTATATGAAGGCAAAGGGAATAGAAAATCCTTCCGTACGTCTATTATCGAATGGTGCAGAGGAAAAGAAGGGCCCTGATGCAATCAAGGAAGCACATCAATTATTAAAGGAATCTGGTCTTAATTTCTTAGGTAATGTTGAGGGTAAGGATGTACTTGCATCCACTTGTGATGTCATCTGTAGTGATGGTTTTGCAGGAAATACAGTTATTAAAACAATTGAGGGTACTGCAAAAGCCTTATTTATGGATATGATCAAGGAAGCAAAATCTACTAAGGATGAGGTAGAAGCTAAAGTATTAATGAATACAGTTAAGAGGCTTATGGCTAAATATGATTATAATACCTTGGGTGGTGCAAACCTTCTAGGTGTTAAAAAGCCTGTCATTAAGGGTCATGGTGCAGGTGAGGCTAAAACCTTCTATAATATGATTAAGGAAGCCTATGTTTTAGCTAAAAATGATATGATTGGTATAATGGAAAAGCTATTAGCTTAAAAGAAAAAAGGACTTTTCGAAGTCCTTTTTAATTTGTATCGATATTATCCTTAATCTTAACGGTTTTATATATATAGAATCCGAAGATTAAAACAGTAATAGATAATCCTATGATGATTGCGACATTCATAGGAATGAATGTACCAAAGGAAATGGTAGGCTCACCAAATAAATAGGTGATGACTACAGCAGTCATAAAGGCTGCAGGTATAGCGGTTGTAAGGGATGGTATTTTTACTTTATTTTCTTTAAGTAAATATCCTGTTGCAACCCATAGGGCTATGGCCGCGAGCACTTGGTTACTCCAAGCGAACCATCTCCATAATATATTGAAATTCGCACTATCGGCAAAATCCCAAATGCTTATACCAACAATAATTACAAATAGAGGAAGAGTTAATATGATTCTATTTTTTAGCTTTTTTTGGTCTAAGGAAAACCATTCCCCTAAAATCAATCTACAGCTTCTTAAGGCTGTATCACCACTCGTAATTGGGCAAATGATTACACCAACTACAGCAAGTACTGTACCTACAGGGCCAAGTAGAGTTTTCGCAATCTCATGAACGGATTCTGAATTTCCACCAATGGCATTTAATGTATTCCAGCCCTCTTGTGTATTGACCTTGTAAAAGGCCATTGCAGCTGCTGCCCAAATAAGTGCAATAATACCTTCAGCAACCATGGCTCCATAGAAGATTTGTCTACCTTCACGCTCACTCTTTATACATTTTGCAATCATGGGAGATTGTGTTGCATGAAATCCTGATACAGCTCCACAGGCAATCGTAGTAAACATAAATGGCCACCAAGGAAGTCCTCCATTTTCTAAAGAGTAATCCTTGAAATTGCCAATAAGCTCAAGCATAGGGTAGCTATTTTGATTACATAATATACCGATGATTACGGATACAGCCATTGTAATCAATAATACACCAAAGACAGGATAGGCCTTACCAATGATTTTATCAATAGGTAGAATTGTACTTAAGAAATAATAAACTAATATAATAATCATCCATATCCAGGCAGATACATTGCCGCTGGTTAGGCTTTCAAGTAGAGTAGATGGAGATACTACAAATACTGCAGTTACCACAATTAATAGGATTATAGAGAAGATTCTCATAATAATCTCTATTGTCTTACCTACGTATTTTCCAGAAAGCTTTACAATGGAATCTCCATTGTTACGAGAGGATATCATGCCAGAATAATAATCGTGAACTGCACCTCCTACTATACAACCGATTACAATCCATAAAAAGGCTATGGGACCAAATAATGCTCCACTGATTGCCCCAAAGATTGGGCCTGTTCCCGCAATATTTAATAATTCGATGAGGAAGGCCTTCCACTTAGGAAGTGGAGTAATATCTACTCCATCCGGATGATCCATGGCAGGGGTTTTCCTATCATCAATTTTAAATATCTTTTCTGTGAATCTACTAAAGAAGATAAATCCAATAATAAGTAAGAATAAAGATATAAAAAATGTTATCATAGTTTTATTCTAGCATTAAAGCATTTCTTGTCAAGAAAATAGAAGAAATTATGTAACAAATTAAACATATGTGTTTACTAATGGCGTGGAAAATAGTTGAAAAAAGCATTTTAATATTTTACAAAAATGAGATTTGTTTTATAATGCTTTAGGGAGGGAAAAAATATGAAAAAGATTTTTTCTATTATTGGTTCAATAATTATATTTATATTTGTTTTAGGATTTTCTATTTTCGCAAATGATCCAGTAGATTGGATTATATTTGCTATGATGGTTATTCTTTTACCATTATACATTTCTAGTATTTTCATAAATAATGAAAAAATGGAGATGGTTGTGCTATCCATTCTTACTGGAATTGTAGTACATAATATATGTATAGGAATTTTTTCTGGTGTTGCTTTAGTGAATTTCTTTGCCAGTGGATTAATATTCTTTAATTCCATTATTATTGGTGCTTTTGTTGTTCTATATTTTATGGAAAATAAAAGCTCATTCATATCTAAGATAGGTTACTTTTTAATGGTGATGCCATTTGCCTTTTCCTTAAATATATTATATTATTCGTCAATGGATAATATAGCTGCAAGCATAATATTTGAAGTATTTGCTTTATTGCTTGGATTATCTGCTATTTTTGCAAGAATAGGTATTGCTAAAATTGATGGTCCACATGTATACCTTGGTATTGTATCCTTAGCCTTATCCATTCTTGGAAATATAATATTTTTGGGAATAGAAGGACAAAGCTATTTATTGCCTTTAGGATTTACGGAAATTATCTTAATTATTCTTTCCATCGTTGGTTTAGCATATCTTTCTTATATAGGTAAAAAAATCGAAAAGAATAAAGAAATATCTACAAGCTCAAACGAAAAATATGAGAAGGCTTATAAGATGAGTACAAATGTTGAAACTATGGAAGTAAAGAGGGAAGATATAAAGACACAGGATGAATCAAATGCTTTTATTAATCCTATAAAGGAAGAAAGAAAAGAAGCTACTATAAAAGAAGATAGTATATCTCCTAAGGTAGATGCTAACCTTGATAA